>JANOOI010000122.1:0-9968 GCA_031421235.1 Bdellovibrio sp. | reverse complement strand
ACAATTACCACCGATCAGTATTGTGTCTTCAGGCACAGCTAATGATTTAGCCCATGAAATTGGAATCAGTCGTCGTATCGACGAGGCCACACGATTAATTCTTGAGGGCACAGAAAAAAAAATTGATATCATCGAAGTTCGTTCTGAAGGGCAAACAAAGTACATGTTGACCAATGGCGGTCTTGGTATTCCTGCCGCCACTGCGGATCAAAGTAATAAACTACGTTCATTTTTACAAAACTTAGCTTCAGCGCCTGAACAAAATCATTTTTCACAGCTAGCATCACAATACACTTATCAAGCCGTTAAAAGTTTAGGGTCGACAATTTACTCTATGACATTATTGAAAACTCTAGCTGAATGGAAACAGCACGGTTGGGATCTTGAAATTACTTTTTCAGACGGGAAAATCATTTCAACTTATGCTCCGATCGTTTTAGTGAATAATCAGCCGTTTTTAGCTAGAAAGTTTTTAACTGGTCCTTACACGTCGAATTCAGATGGTTCAGTGAATCTGATTGTGATGGAAACTTTAACTCTGATGTCCCAATTGAAGGAAATCATAAAAGTTTTACGAGGATTACTGAAAGAAAATGACTTGGTTCGATTTTACGAAGTTCCTGGATTTTCAATTCGATCAAAAAATCCCGAGAGAAAATTAACTTTTTTTGGTGATGGTGAAATTCTTTTTGATAACGTCGACCAGGTGAACATAAAATGTCTTCCACAAAAGTTAACTGTCATGGTGAAAGAGTGAATTCAGTTAAAAAACGTTTTCTGATTACTGGCGGCACAGGTTTTTTAGGTAAAGAAGTTGTATCTGGACTTAGAAAAAATTCAGACTTTGAACTAGATATTATATCTCGTGGATCAAAGGCAGAACTTAAAGGTGATTTATCAAAATGGAATGCAGGACTAGATTTGCAAAAATTAAAATCTAATAAGTATGATGTTTTTTTACATATGGCAGCACTTTACGATTTAAAAGCAACACGTGTCGAAATTTTCAACAGCAATGTAGCTGGTACAAACACCGCTTTAAAAATTGCGCAAGAACTTGAAATACCGATCTTCATAAATACCAGCTCAATTGCAGCTGCCACAAATTTTACAAAAAAAGAAGTCACTGCTTACGAAATTGATTTATCCAGCCCGTTCCCCGACCCTTATGCTGAAAGCAAAGCTTTGAATGAAGAGCAAATTAAAAACTGGAACAACAGTAAACAACTGAAACTCAATCTTCGTTTAGGTATTTTAGTGGGCCACAGTCAAACGGGTCGTATTGAAAGACTTGACGGGCCTTATGCGGCTGCGCCAGTTTTTCAGAAATTGAAAAATTGGATCACGAATTGGCCGTTTGCAGTGCCTCTTCCGGGCAACGCTGACGTGCGTATGCCTTTTGTACCTATTGATTCAGCCGCTTATGCCGTGACTAAAATGTGTGAATGGTCTTTAGCTAATAAAAGCTATGGCTACAAAAGTTTTCATATTGTTCCTGAAAATGGTGTTTCTGCCATTGATTTCTATCAGTCGGCTTTGGATCATTTTCAGATTCTTGATAAAAAATTTAATTTAGTTTCTAAAATTCCGAAACCTATCTTAGGAAAAATCAGCCAATTGTTATTTGGTTTTCCTGAGGAGCAATTAAAATATCTATTATCTTTACCCCGCTTTAATTCTTTGGAGACCCGTGAAATACTGGGACCAAAATGGTGCCCTGAATTTGATAGCTATAAAAATGTTTTCTGGAGTGGTTATGAAAAATACATATCGAATCGCTGAAATTTGTTTTGGCCAATCCAGTTTAGATAATATTTTTCACTTTGAATATTCAGGGCAAAAATTTGAAGTTCAAAGATTCGGGGCCAATTATTCTGTTGAAGCTATGCAGTCATTAATCACTAGATTACAATCGGAAGTCGATGCCTTTGCAGTGACGTATTTACCACGCGGGATTTGTCTTGGCGGGCGAAGTTACGTCCACCGTCAGTATTTTGAAGTCATGAATACACCTAGTTCTGCGCCACTATGTGATGGCACCGGGCTTCGTGAAATTTGTAACTTGCAATCAATTATTGAAATGTGCAACAACGGCACATTTAAAACAGAAGACGGATTTTATTTTCCGATGGCATTGTTAAACACTGAAATTTCAGAATACCTAAGACATCGTGATTCAAGTTCTGTTTCGTTTGGTGATCTGTATTCTCTGACTGGGTTTCCAATGGTGATTAAACCGTTCCCTGGTTTGATGTCTTTTACAAAAATTGGATTAAATTTAGCCACTGCCAGGGGTGTCAGAAGTCAAGCAACATCAAAAAGTAGTTCGTTTCGCCAGGTGGGACAAGAGCTTATCGGTCAGCAAATTATAAATTCAAAATATATTGTTGCAGATCTACCATTTATTTCACATATGGGTGAAAACCTTGATTTCTTAAAAGGTAAAGAATTGATTAAGTGGTCACTTCACCCAGTGCTTGAAGAAAAAATAAGTAAATTCGAAATTAAAAAAGTTCATAATCTATTACCAAAAAAATTTCAATTCAGCACTTATATGAATTATGCCTTGTTAGAAGCGGTTTTAAGATTATGTCACAAAAAAACATCCAGCATGAGTTTTGAAGAATGGCAGAATCTTTTAGAAGTCCCAGGTGATGTGATGCAAATCATTAAAACCCATTCGCTACCACGCAAGACATCTCTACAAGTTAAGGTCGCTAAAACTTATTATAAAATCAAAGATAAATTAACTGATAACAAGCCACCAGATTTTGCCTTTGTGATTCATGCCTTATCACATCGTGATCTAGAAAAAATTCCATTTTTGTCTCCGTTCACTAAAATGCTGCCTGAAAAAATGAACGACGGCTTTGATCGATTTGTGGCTCGGACTCCGGCTTTAGTTTACGGACATGTCAAAAATATTATTTCTCAGTCTAGCGGCCGCGAAGTTAATGGCATTATCTATGCCCTGCTATCAACTCCTAAAGTTTTAAAAACTCAGGATCCAGAAATTACTTATCAACAAATTTTAAACTGCAGCGAAGATGCCGCCCGCAGAGGTGCAAAAATAATTGGTCTTGGAGCTTACACTAAAATCGTTGGTGATTCTGGCGTGACTATTAATAAAAATTCACCGATCCCAGTCACCACAGGGAACAGCTTAAGCGCGTCTGCGACTTTGTGGGGTTTATACGACGCCGTCCTTAAAATGCAATTACTGAATAAAGACCCTAATGATGGAAAAATTATTGGCTCTGCAATGATTATCGGCGCTACTGGATCAATCGGAAAAGTATCAGCTAGATTATTGTCATTAGTATTAAAAAAACTTTATCTTGTGGCACCTAGAATGGACCGACTAAAAGAATTAGCACAAGAAATTAAGTTAGAAAATCCAAATTGTGAAATTATTTGCACGACTCAGGCAAATGACTTTGCTGCAGAAGCAGACATTTTAGTAACAGCCACTTCGGCTATTGGTGAAAAAATAGTTGATGTGATGCGATTAAAGCCTGGTTGTGTTGTTTGTGATTGTTCAAGACCTTTAGACTTCACAATAGAAGATGCACAAAAACGCCCGGATGTTTTAATTATAGAATCTGGTGAACTTATTTTGCCAGGGCCTTATGAGTTAACCTGTGATTTAGGTCTTCCTGGTAAAACAGTTTACGCCTGTTTGGCTGAAACTTGCGTTTTAGCTTTAGAAGAAAAATATGAAAGCTTTACTTTAGGTCGTGATATTGACTGGTTAAAAGTGAAAGAAATTTACAAAATGTCTAAAAAACATGGCGTTAAATTAGCAACGACCCAAGGACACATGGGCACAATCACTGATCGTGAAATCATGCTGACAAGACAATTAGCTTTATCACGTCGATCGCAATAAATCCGGAATCGATTTTTTTAAAAGTTTTCTAATCGGCCACCAACTAGCAATAACTGCAGTGAATGCCGGAAGCGCTAATGCTTGAATAAAATGTGGGCCCTGCATTTCAAGAAAAATTAAATACTGTCTTGTCACCCCAGGTCCTGGAGGCATCGGTATACCTTTTGATAATAAAACAGAAATTAATCCTGCAAAAATAACTCCGACAAGCCCACCAATAATTCCTACTAAAGCACTTTCAAAAGTGAGTATTTTAAAAAGTCGCAATCTTGTTTCACCATTGGCTCTGAGTGCACCGATTTCTCCGCCCCGCTCTAGTAAACCTACAGCTATGGTATTAAATATACCAAGGGCTACAATGATCAAAATAATTGTACGTACAAATGAAAATTGAGCTTCTAAAAAATCCACTGAATTTTGATAATAAACTTTATCTAAAATTTCAAAAGGAACGGCTTCTAAATTTGGATTTTTATTTTCTAAAGTTGATTCAACACTTTCCCAATTTTTAACAGCTCCTGTATTTAATGAAAATGATTCGACCCGGTCAGTGTTCAATAGACTTTGAGCCGTTTTCAAATTGAGACGAAAATATTGGTCATCAATGGCTTTAATTCCCATATGAAATACGCCAGCCACTTTAACATCGGCGCCATTAAGTTGACCATGAATTGTTTGTGTTAACAATGTCAGCTGATCACCGACTTTGGCATCTAAGCTTTCGGCAAGACCTTTTCCTAGAACAATTTCATCTTCAGTTTTAAGATCTCCACCCGAAATGAAATTCAGCTGATTGAAAAATAAAATTTCTTTTTCTGGAACAATCCCTTCACCTTTACCGCCCAAAGTTATTCCGCCCTTAACTAAGAAAGAGTAAAACGATAATCGTGGGAACGCTTCTTGAACATGGGAAATAGATTTAATTTCTTTTTCGACATCTTGCCAGTTTTCGATCCAAGCTTCCCAAGGTTTTTCTAACACTTTTCCGTAATAGCCTTTTGGAAATACTTGGCCATAACCGTAATAACCATGGATCGTGTTTTCACGGTACTGATTCATAATTCCTGTGTTAAATCCTTGAAATATTAATAAACCCGCAGCACCAAACCCCACAGTAATTAGACTGGCTAAAGTTCGTCGCGGATTTCTAAATAAATTTCGCCAAGCTAGTTTTAATAGATCGATCATATTATGTGCTTACCTTATCTGAAACTAACCCATCTTTCATGTACAAAACTGTCGATGCATAACTGACCAAATGGGAATCATGAGTTGCAAAAATAAAACTCGTGTTTTCAGATCTTTGTAATGCCTTAAAAGCCCCGATAATTTTATCAGCTGTCACCGAATCCAGATTTGCAGTTGGTTCATCAGCTAAAATAACTTTTGGTTTTTTTGCTAATGCCCTAGCAATGGCGACTCGTTGACGCTGACCGCCTGAAAGCTGCAATGGTTTTTTATTTTTATGGTCAGCTAAGCCCACAAGATCAAGAATTTCACTGGCCCATTTATCTGAAGCTATGCGGCTCATCCCTAGTGATGGTAAAAAATAAGCTGCGTTTTCTAAGACTGTTAAAGTGGGAATCAAATAAAACGATTGAAATACGAAACCTATATTTTTAAGACGTAGGATTTCTTTTTCAGATTCAGATAATTCTGAAACGTTTTCACCGCAAAAAAGCAGCTGGCCTTTAGTTGGGTTTTCAATCACACCCATGAGATTTAAAAGAGTTGTCTTGCCAACACCACTGGGCCCAACCAAACAACTAAAACTACCCATTTGAACATCAAGACTGATTCCATTAAGTACAGAAACTTTTTGCTGGTTCCAATCATAACTATACTCGATACGATCTAACTTATATAGTAAACTCATGTCTTAATATTAGAGACAAAAAAGAAGGTGTCATCATGAAAATGTTTTTTTTGACTATTCTGTCTGTGAACTTATTTTATTTAACAGTTTCGGCGCAGACTGCCAAATTGGTGCCCTCTATATCGGTTGATGATTGGGTTAAAAAAGCTGATCAAATCAGGAATCCATCACAGTCATTTGAAATGAACGTCAAAGTTGATGACGATAGTCACACAACAGAATTTATCGTTTTTTTAAAAGGCCAAGATAAAACATTAATCGTAACTAAATCACCAGCTAGAGACAAAGGCCGCAATATGCTCATGCTTGATCGTGATTTTAACGCCTACGTTCCAAATCTTAAAAGATCAATGCGGCTATCATTGGCGCAAAAACTTTCGGGTCAAGTCTCTAACGGCGATATTTCACGAACACGTTGGTTCGGTGATTATTCAGTTCAATTAGAAAAAGAAACAAACGACCAAGTTCAACTTTTATTAAAAGCGAATAAAGATAATCTAACCTACGCAGCTATACGTCTTTGGATTGATAAAAAGAATAATCACCCTCTAAAAGCAGAATATTTAGGTCTAAATGCACAAACAATTTTAAAACGTGCATACTTTGAAGATTATAAAACCATGGCTGGGGCACTTCGACCAACGACGTTACGTATCGAAGATGTGAATAAAAAAACATCTTTTGTTCGAATATCCGATATGAAAAATAAAACATTTGATGATTCGTTTTTTACAGTTAGAAACATGGAGTCCATGAAGTAAAATGATTTTTCGTTTTTCCGTTCCACTTTTTTTAACTTTTATCTGTCTAACTTTTGTTATCCGTACAGCGAAAGCCACAACAGAATGGATTGTAAATCCCCGATTTGAAAATATTTCTGGTGAAGAAACAGTTTTTAACAGAGCTCAACTGCAATCATCGTTATCAGTACAGACTTCAACAGTAAAACTTTACACCGATATCTTTGCCGAATTAGATCGAACACCCAAAGAACAAAAACAGTGGCGTAGGGGCCATGATCAGTTGAATCTTCAAGAATTTTATCTTGAATTTGTAGGTGATTCGATATTTTTAAAAATAGGTAAGCAGGCCACCCGCTGGAGCGAATCATGGATTCTACCTTCGTTAGATGTTTGGACAGCCCGCAAATACGAAAGATTATTTGTTGATCCGGTTCCACAACAGTTGTCACATTCAAGCGGAGCTGTTTTTACTTACGTGAAACCTCTTTGGTCAATCGATATCGCTGCAATGGGGGATGTTCCACAGGATACTTATCCAGAACCTTTTCCAAAAAAAATAGAGATCGAAAAAACTGATGCCATTAATCCAGGGGCTCGTTTAAAATTCGAGACATTTGGATTACAATCAACACTTGTTGCGGCACGCGCTTTACAAATAAATACCTTTGGATACGCCGTGAATTATGCCTTTAATAACTGGGTAGCCAAAGCTGAAGTGGGTCAGTCGATTGATGATCGAATTGATTCAGCGGTTATCCAAGATATTCAGTTTGCGACTTTAGGCACAGATATTTTCTGGGGGAATTTAACAATGACTCCGCAAGTGACGGCATTTAAAAGACATGAATCAACTTTAGAACCAGATGATCAAGCCATTGCTTTTATTTCTTTTCAATACGCTGCCGATGCCCATGAATTACAACTACAAAGCTTCACCAATACCACTTACAGCAGTGATTTTTGGTCAGCTCAGTACACTTACACTCATCAACAAAATTTAAGCTTAACTGCACTAGCCCAAAACTATAATGGCGATGTGGGTAGCCTGACTGGTTTAGTTAAAGATCAGACTGGCGGATTTTTATTTGGTTTACGTATTCAATATATCGCTGATCTTTTAAAAGGAGACTAACATGGCTAAAGAGTATTTTTCTGATTTAAATTATACATTAGCGAATGAGGATACTCGTATAGAACAAACACTGCTGAAAGAAAACTCTAATAAAGTTTTCAGTATTGCCGGGTCTGGTGCACGTTGTTTACCATTGATTGCTAAAAATCCGAAAGATTTATTTATTATCGACATGAGCGAGTACCAAATATTTCTTTGTGAATTGCGATTCGAAGCCATGCGCCAGCTTAATTACGCCGAGTGGTTGTTTTTCATGGGTTATCGTGGAGCTTTACAAAGTAGTAGTCATGATCACGGTGATCAACGTTGGGACTTATTCAAAACACTAAAGTTGCAAACTAAAACTGAACAATATTGGTCAACACATCGTAAAGCGTGGGAGCCCCGAGGTTTTATTCTGTTAGGAAAGTGGGAATCTCACTTCCAAAAATTAGGGGTTATTTTCAGAGACTATTTAAAATGTGATTTTTCAGTTATTTTCAAAGCTGAAACTTTATCAGAACAAATTGAACTGTATGAAAAGCATTGGCCGCAACTGCGCTGGAAATCTTTTTTAAGAATATTAGCCAGTGAATATGTTTTTAATAAATATCTTTATAAGGGCCATTTCAGCGGAAGCGCAGGACATAAAACTGAATCCCGTCCACCTTATCAATTTGTTTGGGAAGAATTCGAACGTATTTTCAGAACACAATTAGTGCGTAAAAATTATTTCATGCAGGTTTTACTTTTAGGTAAAATCATGTACGAAGAGGGGCTACCACTTGAAGCCCACGAATCAACTTTTCAAGCAGTCAAAAAATCAACAACGCAAATACATTACAATGTGGGTAATCTTTTGGATTTACTGCCAAAAAATGATTATGACTTTGTCTCGTTGTCAGACACGATTTCTTATTTAACTAAAGATGATGCTAATCAGATTTTACAAAAAATGAATGTGCAGACAAAGTCTGGGTCACAGGTGATTATTCGATCATTTATGCGCGCACCCACTGAAATAGATATCAAGGGTTGGACCCAACTGAAAGATCAAGAAAAGTGGGCCCATCAAACAGATGGCACCAGTGTTTATAATTTTCATATTTATCAAAAGAGTTAACTAAAACTGAGAAATCAAATTAAGAAATTTTGGCACCGATTTTTTCAAGCTCATTAATGATTTTTTGAATATGTTCATGAGATGTTGTTTCTAAAACAAAATCAATTCGCGTTTCTTTAAGACTCAAACCTTGTTTTAAACGATCATGATGAACTTCTAAAACGTTAGCCCGGTTTTCAGCAATAATTTGTGTTAGGCGACTTAAACTACCTGGTACATCGGGTACAATAACAGATAATTCACACAACCGTCCGCGCTGAATTTGACCACGATTAATGATATCAGAAACAATATTTAAATCGATATTACCGCCACAGACTAGCATACACGACCTACGGCCTAAATTTAATTTTTTAGATAAAGCTGCTGCAAGTGCGACTGCGCCTGATCCTTCAGAAACAGTTTTTGCACGTTCTAATAAAAACACAATAGCTTCAGCGATTTGACCTTCAGAAACTGTTGTGACTTCGTCGACGTATTTAGAAATAAATGAATCAAACATCACTTGGCTAGGTTGCTTAATAGCGATCCCGTCAGCCAATGTAGCCACAGCTTGAGTCATCGGTTTAAAAGTTTTTGTTAAAAACATTTGAGCCATCGTAGAAACAAGTTCAGTTTGCACACCAATAATTTTTATTTTCGGATTTATACTTTTAGCAGCAATGGCGATACCACTGATTAAACCGCCACCACCAATTGGTACAACAATACTGTCTAAATTAGAAATCTGTTCTAAGATTTCTAAACCAATAGTCCCTTGACCGGCTATAACTTTTTCATCTTCATAGGGGTGAACAAAAACATATTTTTTTTCTTCGGCTAGTTTTAAAGCGTAGTCTTTGGATTCATCAAACATTTGACCATGCAAAATAACTTCAGCACCATATTTTTTTGTGGCTTCAATTTTAGCAATAGGTGCATTCACAGGCATAACAATAACTGATTTTACTTTGTTCATTGTTGAACTTAAAGCCACACCTTGTGCGTGATTACCAGCTGAACAGGCAATCACACCGCGGGCTTTTTCAGAATCTGAAAGACCCATGATTTTATTAGATGCTCCACGAATTTTGAAACTACCCGTTCGCTGTGTGTTTTCTAATTTTAAATAAATTTCAGATCCTACAATATCAGTCGCTGATCTTGAAAAATCACAGGGCGTCACATTGATAATATTTTTAATAGTTTGCTGGGCGTTTGCAATATCTTCAGGAGTAACTTTCATG
>JANOOI010000121.1:0-4891 GCA_031421235.1 Bdellovibrio sp. | reverse complement strand
GCTTTTGTAATCGCAAATGCAGCTGTAGCTTCAAACAGAGAAGTGCTAGTTTTTTTAAGCATTGAAGGTGCTTATCTTGCTCAGCAAGGCTATGCAGATGATATTCACGAAGAAGGTTTTTCTCCGTTAAGAGATCTAATGACAAACTTTATAAATGCGGGAGGAAAGATTTTTGTTTGCTCGCCTTGCTTTAAAAAGCGCAAACTTGATGAGAACAACCTTCCTAAGGGTATGATAATTGTAGGCGGCGCCTCTTTAGTTGAATTTATGTCATCAGGCACAGCTTCAGTTAGCTACTAATAAAATGCAGCCACTTGAAAAGCATCTACTTAAATCTGATGTTAGTTTTGATGGGGGAGATCTTGATTGCGGAAATGGGTTGCTGTTACTGATTCGAAAGTACATCGATCCTTTAGAGCGCGGGCAGTTGCTAGAAATTCTTTCAACAGACCTTTCAGTTAAAGAAGACCTTCCTGCTTGGTGCCGAATGACTGAAAATGAATTAATTTCTATTGTAAAAAATAAAAATCAGTTCAGTTATCTTGTTATAAAAGGAAAACTTTCTGACAGGGCAACGTCTTCAGAAACTAAAATTTATGTAACTCAAGTATCACAGATTGTGACGCCAGTTAAAATTTTGGATCCACTTCCTAATCCTGTGTCAGCACCACTTATTGCACCACTCTCAGTTATGGGAGTTGGCAGCTGGCCAAGGCCTCGCTGGATGCTAGATGCTATTCACAATAGTATGGAAAAAAAAATCGACGAGCAGACTTTTCAAGCGACAGCTGATGATGCTGTTAGACTTGCTGTAGCCGCACAGCTACGCGCTGGCGTGGATGTTGTTACTGATGGAGAACAACGTCGAGACAGTTATGCAAGTTTTGTCGGAGGCATTTTAGATAATTGCCAACTTATTCCTTTAACAGATCTGTTGCCATTAGTTGATCACCCTGAAGAATTCGAACGTGAGTTGCGTGCTTTAGATATACCAGCAAGTGACGTCAGGCATCCTGCTGTTTTTGGTCCGCTTGGCAGAAGTAAGCCGCTCGCAGTACACGAATACACATTTTTAAAAACGCTGACTGACAAGCCGACTAAGGTTGCACTTCCTGGTCCATATCTTTTGACTAGAACAATGTGGTTGGAATGCGTTTCTGATCGCACCTATAAAACGCGAGAACATCTTGCAACAGATATTATTCGCATTCTTAGAGAAGAAATAGCTTGTTTGCTGGCAGCCGGTGTTGCACTTGTTCAGCTTGATGAGCCTGTTCTATCCGAGGTAGTTTTTTCAGGTGGCACAAATAAGCGCAGCTTTATGTGCGGAGCCTTAGGTGAAAAAGAAAAACCAGAAATTGAGTTAGCGTTTGCACGTGACCTTATTAATTCCGTAACGAAAGGCTTTCCTCAAGAAAGAATTGCACTTCATATGTGTAGAGGAAACTGGTCCATAGATGAATCTGTCGCTTTAAGTGGAAGTTATGCGAGTTTAACACCAACACTTGCAAAGTTAAATGTTGGAATTTTGCTTCTTGAATTGTGTACTCCTCGCTCAGGTGAAATGGAAATTTTAAAAAAAATTCCAGACCATATAAGAATCGCAGTTGGTGTCTGCAACCAAAAACACTCTCGCGTTGAAAGTGTGGATGAAATTATAGCCAAAGGATCTCGTGCCATTTCATTGTTTGGCGCAGAAAGAGTTTTGTTTTGCCCAGATTGTGGTTTTGCAACATTTGCAGATAATCCAATTTCAACAGCGGTAATTGCAGAACAAAAACTTAAAGCAATTTCAGAGGCAGTACAAATTTTAAGAAAAAGAAACAATTCTAATATCCGATAGTACTAATTGTGTTGAATTTGAAAGCACCGCGGTAGAAAAAGAAGTTACTGCACTCATTAAATCTAAAAAACTGACCTCAGAAGATTAGGCAATTATTCATGCTTGGATTCAGCAAATCTTTGATCATGGTCCAGAATCTATTCGTGGTGATTTCAAATGGGCCGACCATGCTTTGCATGGCGCTTGGGTTGGTTACAGATCTTCAGTGTTTTCCAATCACGGCAGAATCATTTACCGTACCGTTGATAAAAAAGTAGTTATTAAAATTGCCCGGATTACTGAAGAACATGATTATAAGAAAGGTCGTAAATAATGAAGAAGTTAGCTAAAAAAACCTGTCGATATTTTCAAGGCCGCTAAGACAACTGGTGATCTGATCAAAGCTTTTCGCGCTAATTTTAAGATTAAACAAGATGACATGGCTCATGCTTGTAAGATTTCACAAGCTAACTTTTCTGCGATAGAGAATAATCGTCGTGAAGTTGGACCTCGTATCGCTTTAAAGCTTGCTGCCTTTATGGGGTTAAGTCCAGATGTCGTACTTTATCCAAATGGTTATGAGGCAGAACCTGAATATAAAGAGGTACGTGAAAGATTTGCTTCATTAGTTCCTGTTGCTGCTAAGAGCCGTGGTTAGAAAGAAGGCGGTTAGATGATTCAATCCCCCGTTAATATCAAAGACAAGAACGGTTCTGAATATATTTTTAGAACTCCAAAATCTGATGAATCACAGTTTATATTAGATTCAATGGTTGAAATTGCAGCCAGCAGTTCTTATATCCTTTCAACTCCAGAGTCATTTCGATCAAGAAGTTTGGAGTTGCAAATTAAGTGGATAGAAGATTCAGAAAAAAGCGATGTTTCAGTTATCATTGTCGCTTATGATAAAAGTGGCAAGATCATCGGATTTTGTAATGGGAGCAGCTACAAAGACATTAAACGTAAACATATAGCTGCATTAGGAGTATCAAGTTAATCGAACTCGATGTTATGACTGATAATCTTCCTGCAGTAAAAATGTATGAAGGTTTAGGTTTTAAAAGAGGTGGAATATTTCCCAAAGCTTTCATTTTACCTGATGGAAAAGTGGTTGATAATTTAACAATGTATATGGAATTATAAGCATTGTAGTAGTTTGTAGTTAACGTGAGGTCAGAGCCTTGAAATTACATTTGAACAAATTTTTTGAAACCACCATAAATCATTCGTTTTCCGTCAAAAGGCATCATAGCTGGATCTTGCATACGAGGAT
Organism: Bdellovibrio sp.; assembly: GCA_031421235.1. GTDB lineage: Bacteria > Bdellovibrionota > Bdellovibrionia > Bdellovibrionales > Bdellovibrionaceae > Pseudobdellovibrio. The sequence continues at coordinate 1,796 of JANOOI010000121.1, read as the reverse complement.
CATTCATGACTTTTTTCATGATACTGTTGCGCTGAGCTTTCGACTTGTAAGTAACGTATGAAAAAAATACGACTTCACTTGGCTTTAGCTTCACGCTCCTAGGAAATGAAGTGGTTTTTCCCCATTTCATGTCGTCCTGTGAATATTCGATGTATTCCAGCGCTCCGAATTCTTTCATGATCTTTGCCATTGTCTTAACCGACTTTTTATAAAGAATTATATTTTTCTTAGGAACTGGGACAAGAAAAGCATCTACATACTGGGCCATAAGAACCTCCGATAAAAAGTTTAGAAGTAATCAGCCTAACTAGCAAGTCATACTTTTATTATAGTACTTCGCCAAAGCAGCACAACTTTATTATCAAGCCACTGTTTGCAGTTTACTAAATCCTAAAAGATCTGGAATCATTACATTTATGATGGGGAAAAGTCTCCCTAGCAAATTTTTCATTAAGGAATTAAGATTTTAAAATGTACATAGCTTTTATTCTTACACTTCTACTTAGTGTTCAGCTCGGTGCTAGCGAAAAACCATTAATAATCAGCGGATTCGATGATGTTTTGCGACAAGCTGAAAATACAAGTTTACTTAAGGCAACCATTAAAATATTTGAAGAAGATAAAACTTTTTCAGGAATGCCGGAATTATATTTCTCGGGATGAAGTTGGAAAAGACAAATTTATCTTAGTAAGTGCCATTTCAAATTGGTTTGATGACCGGATTGAAAAATTCCTAGCGCAATCAAACTATCCATCGAATCATCGTAATTTGAGGAATTGGCTGACTGAATGGTCTATTGAGGATTTAAAAATACTGAAAATTAGAAATATTTTGAATCAGAATCCTAACCGAAAGTTTATTGTCATCTTTGATAACTCAGACGCTAGCTTAAAACTTGCAGCTAAATTGCAGATTGAGTTTCCAGAAAAGATATCTGCGATTTATCTTCGCCAGGTTGTTGATAAAAGCGTGCCCATAGGCGCCACATCTTTTTTTACAGCGTTTGATATCGCATTGAATGAATTCAAATCACAAAGATTAAATGTAACCGAGGTAGTTGCCGTTGGGAGTGCTATCGCCACAGACAAAGCCTATGAAAATATCTTTCCGAACTACGCGGTATGTCCCGAAGAATATAATCCGTGCTCAGAATTAGGGCCTGAACTAGTGAATATATGTTCAGCGGTTAAAAAACGAGTCTTGGAAGTTTGCAGCAGAAGGTAGTAAATATATTAAATGGAAAAATCATTAACCGATATTCATAAAGACTTAGGTATTTCTGAAGTTCACTTGAGCGTAAATAAACTTAAATTTCAGCTGCAGCCAGATCTTAATTCGTTGGAAATTGTTGAGATTGATTTTGAAGGTAAGCCATTTATTTTGCAGACTTCAGCCGCATCAGCATGGCGAAAGATGAAAGATACTGCTCAACAAGATCAAATATCACTTAAACCTTTTTCTGGTTTTCGATCTTATCTTCATCAAAAGAGTTTGATAGAAAGACATCTTAAAAATGGTCGAGTGATTGAAGATATCTTAACCCATATAGCCATACCAGGATTTAGCGAACATCATTCTGGACTTGCTGTAGATGTGCACGCCGAAGGAAAAAATACACTAGAGGAAGAATTTGAGCAGACCAAAGAGTTTCTATGGCTTACAGAAAATGCATCTCGCTTTGAGTTTCGATTGAGTTACCCAAGAGATAACGATCAAGGAATTGTTTACGAACCCTGGCACTGGTACTATACGCGTGGATGATGAATAACGGCTTATTTAGGTGTAGAGCTTAGGA
>JANOOI010000120.1:0-6274 GCA_031421235.1 Bdellovibrio sp. | reverse complement strand
CTCGGCTGATTGTGCGGCCGCATCGCCAGAAATTAATTTAACTGCTGGTTTTTCTGCGGGCAAAGAATATTGAGTGTATTTTATTTTTTGATCTGAAACGGAAATCCCTAAAGATGAAAATTCAACTTCTTTAATTATTTTTTTCTTGGCCTTCATAATCCCTGGAAGACTTGCGTAACGAGGCATATTTAAACCTTTGTTTGCTGAAATTAAAGCCGGCGTCATCATTTGAACAACTTCTTTGGCTCCGCCTTCAATGTCTCTTTCAACTGTAATATTTTCAGTTGAAGCTTCAAATTTAGAAACAACAGATGTGTGTGGGATTTTTAAAAACTCTGCGACCATTTGGGGAACTGAAGATTGATTGCTATCGATGGCCATTTTACCAGAAAACACTAAATGAGCGGCGCCCTCAGACTGAATCACTGACGACAAGGCCTTTGCTGTAGATAAGGCATCGATGTTGTCGGCCGCATTGATCACAATAGCTTCATCTGCACCCATAGCCAAAGCTGTGCGCAAAGATTCAACAACACGAGTTTTTGGCCCAACACTTATTGCCCAGACCTGTGCCGCTGGATTTTTTTCTTTAAATTTCACAGCTTCTTCGACAGCGAACTCATCATAAGGGTTAAGAACCCATTTGATACCCGCCTGGTCGATTCCAGACTGATCTGGAAGAATTTTTATTTTTGTTTCAGTATCTGGAACTTGCTTTATGCAGACAAAAATTTTCATATTGGAATAAGCTCCTGTTGAGTTCAAATAATTTAAATCAATTATTATAGATAATGTTCTAACTTAGGCCACTGAAAACAGACAATGAATTGTCATATTAACGTGTTGCAAAACATATCGCACAAAAGTGACTTTTAATAACGCGAGAGTTAAATTTATCACTGCTAAATCATTATTTTTTAAGATTATTAACAAAGTGTGAAATAAAAGGTGAAGTATGCTGGATTTTCTGAAGTCGACAGTTGGGCGAAAATACGTCATGGGAATAACGGGTTTGGTTTGGATGGGTTTTGTGCTAACCCACATGGCTGGAAATATGTTGATTTTCGTCAGCGCCGATCTTTACAACGCCTACGGCCACGCTATTGTTTCTAACAAACCCCTCCTTTACGGCGCAGAAGCAGTTCTTGTTTTGGCTTTGATTGTTCATGTGGCGACTGCAATTTCGTTAACGATTCAAAACAGAAAAGCTAGAAAAACAAGATACACCATGGAATCCAACGGCGAAAAAGGGGCAACAACAGCATCTAAAACAATGGCCGTACAAGGCTCAGTCATATTGGCTTTTATAATTTTACATTTAGCTACATTCAAATATGGAACACATTATGATACGATGGTTGATGGAGTGAAAATGAGAGATCTTCATAAATTGATCATCGAAATTTTTCAAAAACCTGGCTATGTATTTTGGTATGTTATTTCTTTAGCCTTGTTGATGTTTCATTTAAGTCACGGCGCTCATTCAATATTTCAATCGTTCGGTGTTCTTGAAAGAAAAATGCAAAAAAACTTAAAAAAGATGGCTTGGGCTTATGCCATTATTGTTGCTGGCGGGTTTTTGTCGCAGCCAATTTACGTTTTTTTACTTAATAAATAATTTTGACTTAGGTCACGGCTGACTAACGGAGAAAAGAAATGTCTGAAAATAAAAGCAAAAAACTAGATGGAAAAGTTCCCAGCGGCCCTGTTGAAAGCAAGTGGGAAGATCACAAATTTAATATGAAGCTGGTTAATCCCGCTAATAAAAGAAAACACACAGTTATCGTTATTGGAACAGGCTTGGCCGGCGCCTCTGCAGCGGCATCGATGGGTGAGCTAGGCTACAAAGTAAAAGCTTTTTGTGTACACGAATCACCCAGACGCGCCCATTCGGTTGCTGCACAGGGCGGAATTAACGCTGCAAAAAATTATCAAAATGATGGAGATTCAGTTCATAGATTATTTTATGACACAGTTAAGGGCGGAGACTTCAGAGCCCGCGAAGCCAATGTTCATCGTCTAGCAGAAGTTTCTGTGAACATCATCGATCAAGCCGTTGCTCAAGGTGTTCCGCTAGCGCGTGAATATGGCGGATTACTTTCAAATAGATCATTTGGTGGAGCCCAAGTTTCACGAACATTTTATGCCCGCGGACAAACCGGTCAGCAATTATTACTAGGTGCTTATTCAGCAATGATGAGACAAGTTGATTTAGGTACAGTTGAGCTTTACACGCGCCGCGAAATGCTTGATCTGGTTATGGTAGATGGCAAAGCCCGCGGTGTGACAATTAGAAATTTATTAACTGGTGAAATTGAATCTTATGAAGCCGATGTTGTTGTTTTGGCAACGGGTGGGTATTCAAATGTATTTTATCTTTCAACAAATGCAATGGCCTGCGCAGTCACTGCTGCATGGAAAGCTCATAAAAAAGGAGCCTACTTTGCAAACCCTTGTTACACACAAATTCATCCGACATGTATTCCTGTGCACGGTGAAAACCAATCGAAATTAACATTGATGTCTGAATCACTTCGTAATGACGGACGCGTGTGGGTTTCAAATATGAAAGGCGATAAACGCCATCCTGCTGAAATCCCTGATGCAGAACGCGATTATTTTTTAGAAAGAATTTACCCAAGTTTTGGTAATTTAGCTCCCCGCGATGTGGCGTCACGCCAAGCCAAATACCGCGTTGACGAAGGACATGGCGCAAACGGCGGTGAAGAAGCTGTGTTTTTAGATTTTCGCGATAGCATTAAACGTTTGGGTGAAGATAAAATTGCTGAACGTTACGGAAATTTATTTCAGATGTATGACAAAATTACTGGCGAAAATCCTTACAAAATGCCGATGAAGATTTACCCTGCGCCCCACTACACCATGGGTGGTTTATGGGTTGATTATAATCTTGAATCAACTATTCCGGGATTGTTCGTTGCAGGCGAAGCCAATTTTTCTGATCACGGCGCCAACCGATTAGGCGCTTCTGCATTAATGCAAGGCTTAGCCGATGGATACTTTGTTCTTCCGTATACAGTCGGAAATTATATTGCGAATACAAATTTGAAAAAGGTTAACTCAACCGATTCAGAATTTAAAGATTCAGAAAATACAGTTAAAACTGAAATTAATAAATTTATGAAAATTAAAGGCGAAAAAACAGTTGAAAGCTTACATAAAGAATTAGGCCGGATTATGTGGGACAATTGCGGTATGGCCAGAAACAAAAAAGGTCTTACAGATTCGATCGCTAAAATTCAAAAGCTTCGCGAAGAGTTTCATAACAATATTACTATTCCGGGCGAAGCGAATGGTTTAAATCCAGAATTAGAAAAAGCAAATCGTGTGGCTGATTTTATTGAGCTGGGTGAATTAATGTGTCGTGATGCCCTAGTCAGAGAAGAATCTTGCGGCGGACACTACCGCGAAGAACATCAAATCGACGGTGAAGCTAAGCGTGATGATGAAAACTTTTGTCACGTCGCTGCTTGGGAATGGAATGGATCTGCTGACAAAGCACAGACAAGAAACACAGAAGACCTAACGTTTGAAAATGTTAAACTTGCAACACGTTCATATAAATAATGAATTAAGGACAAAACATGGCAACAGCAAAAAATAATATTAATTTAAAATTAAAAGTATGGCGTCAAAAAAATAATCAAACGGGCGGAGATTTTAAAACTTACGATGCAAATAATGTTTCACCAGACGCTTCGTTTTTAGAAATGCTAGATGCCGTCAACGAAACCCTTGTTAAAAAAGATGAAGAACCCATTTCGTTTGATCACGACTGTCGCGAAGGAATCTGTGGAAGCTGCGGTTTTATGATTAACGGCAACGCGCACGGTCCGCAAAAAGGAACAACGGTTTGCCAGCTACACATGCGACACTTTAAAGATGGTGAAACACTTGTATTAGAACCATGGAGAGCAACAGCGTTTCCTATTTTAAAAGACTTAGTTGTTGATCGTTCGTCTTTTGATCGCGTGATTAAAGCCGGTGGATATATTTCAGTAAATACTGGTAATGCTATCGATGCCAACGCAACACCGATTGCTAAACCGTATGCTGACGAAGCTTTTATGTCGGCAACATGTATTGGTTGTGGTGCATGTGTGGCCTCTTGTAAAAATGCATCAGCTGCTTTATTTACAAGTGCAAAAATCACTCATTTATCGATGCTACCGCAAGGCCAAGTTGAACGTCATCAACGCGCGCAAGACATGGTTGCACAAATGGATCTTGAAGGCTTCGGCGCATGCACAAGCACAGGGACATGTTCGGCGTCTTGTCCGAAAGAGATTTCATTAATTAATATTGCTAATATGAATAAAGAACTACTACGGGCTACGCTATTTAAAAAAGAAGAGGTCGGCGGCGGAGATATGACCTAGTCCATAGTCTTTGGCTTTTTTGACAGATCATCAATTAAAGCGCCTAATAATACTATGAAAGACTTCATAAAGATTTTTTTAGTATTGATAGTTATTGTTATAGCTTTTGTAACTGGCCGAAACTACGGTGAAAAAACAGTTGTTGAAACAACCGATTACAAAACCATGTCGTCAGCCGAACAGCGTATTAGCCAAACAGAATCTGAACTTAAAAACATCAAAGAAAAATTTCAAAATCTTTTAGATCAAAACGATCTTTCTAAAAGAGAAGACATGTATGGCAAAATGATGACATTTCTTTTGGTTGATTTGGGTCTGCGATTAACAGAAGAAAAACAAAAAGAATACGATAGCGTCATCAAAAATGCAGAAGTCGTTAAAGAATCAAAAACCGTACTTGAAGTCAAAAGAGAAGTTGCCCAAATAACTCCAAAAGAAAAAAAATGGAGCAAACATTCAGCTAGTAAATTTAAATCCTACGAATGGATGCTGCAAAATACTCAAACTGATTTAGAAGCCAGAAAAATCCTAAAAGACTTAGAAATCAAAGACCTTGATAGCCTTTTGAAAAATGCGACAAACACAGATGAACAAAAAGGTAAAAAACTTTTCGGTACGTATCGTGGTAAAATATTTGGCGTTGATCATAAAGAATACGGATCACTTGTTATATCATTAAAAGAAAAACTATCAGAAGTTGAATCAGACAAAAAGGGCCTTGAAGGTGACGTAAAAATTTTTCGTCAAGGCCAAAGCATCGGTTCATCAGAATTTGCTCAAAACAATTTAGGACTAACGCCAGCTGGTACCGAAGGTATTATTATTGAAGCTGGCGGCCGCTATTATCAGTTCTATAAAATTGAAAACAGCCAAAAGCTAGGTGGTTATTTCTACGAACGCTTAACCAACGGCACCACAAAAACAATCGGCAGTTTTTTACTAACACAAACCGGCCAGTAATTATTTTAAATACCACAATAGTTTATAAACTTCCGAAATCAAAAACTTTTACAATTGTACTCACCAATGAAATCAAAAACCTTTTCAAATTTTGGGTCTACTAGGCTTCCATGATTCACTACGTGGAAAGTTTCAGACTGTTCGATTACTTTGAATTCAGCAATATCCTTACTCTTTAAATTTGTAGCAACAATAACTTTGAATACTCTGCCCTTGGATGCATAATTTTTTACTTTAAAAATCATATTTACATTTTGTGATCCAGATTCCGTGATGAGGACACTGTCTGATTTTTCAATTAGAGTGTGCGCCATTTTGTCACCTGAGCTACTGTTTTCAGGAGACAAACATGCTGTTCTAAAATAGAGTTTTTCATAGACTAGTTTTTTATAATAATCGAGCTCAACGCCCTTGTTATATATTTTTGTGTTAGCCTGCAAAGTTAGTCCAAAAAATATCACAGTTAAAAGAAAACCTAACGCCTTCATATTGACTCCTAATTGGGGGGTAAAAATCCCTTTATAATAAGTTTTCATGCGAAACCTGTGCCGGTCTATAGCTCGGTGTGTTTCAGCTAAATACAGCTCGCTGCGATTGAGATATATAAAGTGACTATTTAGGTCACAAACCGGCCAGTAATTGTTTTAAATATCACTAACCTTTAAAAATCGCGTCATGCGTCTCATTATCGGACACATCTAGACTTTCATCCTGAAACCACCAAAGAAGTACTCAACGAAACAAAATAAGACCTATGTCTTAACTTTCGATTTAACTATGTCGAAAAGTAATGGGGTTGGTTTATGAAAAAGATTAACGACATCATGAAAGAAATGGGTTTCAACAAAGACGCCCCCAATTCAGTTAAAGAAGCTTTTATTAAACATCTTATTAAAGCTTCAACAGGTGTTGAT
>JANOOI010000119.1:0-6588 GCA_031421235.1 Bdellovibrio sp. | reverse complement strand
GAAGACTTTTTGTTTCCACCGCAACGCTCACGCTCTCCCGTTAAATCGCTTTCTGGTGGCGAGCGGAACCGTTTGTTATTAGCGCGCTTGTTTGCGCGCCCTGCCAATGTGCTGGTGTTAGACGAGCCAACCAATGACTTGGATATTGATACTTTAGAACTGCTAGAAAGTTTACTGCAAGATTTTACTGGGACTTTATTCTTAGTTAGCCATGATAGAGCATTTTTAGAGAATACTGTAACGCAAGTGATTGCGTTTGAAGGCAATGGTGTACTCACCGAATTTGGTGGCGGCTATGATGATTGGCAGCGCTTTAACACTAACCGTGAAACGCAAAATAAAGCACGAGAACAAAATAGTGCTCTACAACCGCAAGGGTTGTCCCCACAGAATATACCAGCTAAAGCTGGTTATTCATATCTGAAACCCAATATCAATGAGCCTGCTGGTGCGGTTAAAAAAACAGCATCTAATTTAAAACTAAGCTTTAAAGAACAAAAAGAGCTGGCAGAAATTCCTGCAAAAATTGAGCAACTTGAAGCCGAGCAAACTGATATTCGAACAAAACTTGCGAACGTTGAGCTATATAAAACTCAGCCAGAACTCGTTAAATCACTTCAATTAAAACTCACTGAAATTGATAGTTTGTTAGAAAACCTACTCGCACGCTGGGAAGAAATAGATTCTAAACAAAACAGCCAAAAATAAATTCACTTTGTAACACATAAAAACCCGCACAAAGCGGGACGGTGTAAGCCACGAAATAGCTGGATAGCTTATTTAACATCTACACCACCTTTTTCAGGTTCTTTGTTATGACTTTTGCCCTTTTCTGGGCTATTGGTTTTAGCATTTTTCTTTTGAAGTTCTTCAGATGACTTGTCATTCGCCTGAGCTGTGTCCTCAGTAACTGCCGTTCCAGCTTCATCTTCCAAATAATTACCGCTAGAAGTTGAATCAGTCACTGCATCTTTCTGTTGCTGCGCTGGCGGGCCACTGTCTACAGGGTCTGCCATCGTTACGTGTGTAGTAAAAGCTAAAATTGGTACAAGTGCTAATAAGTGTAGTTTTTTCATAAAATTCTCCATAAATTTAATCAATCGGTAATAATATATTACAGAAGCATTAACCTTAGACTTTTACCAAAAGCTTAAAAGCAGTCAAAATCTGATTTAAATGTAAGCAAGCACCTACTAAAAAAGCGCCTATGCTGAGTTATGCAGAATATGGAAATTAGGCACTAAGGGTGCCCTCGACAAAACCCGCAACTTCAGCACAACGTATCAGTGGCTGGAAATTGATTTGGGGCATTCGTCAATTTCAGCAAATCGGCGGGCCGCCTGTTACGGTATACCGCGAATTAAGACGCATACAGGGTCAAGCCTTGCAGGGTAAGTTATTAGAGGCATGGGAAGCAGCGGACAATGCTGACTGGGGAACATTTATTAAATTAATGGGCGGACCCAATACGAAGCGCAAAGACAATCCGATCCAACTAGCGCGTACATGGCGCGATGAACCAAATCGCTATAGAAAGCCTAAAGGCTACGCAATTACAGGTTTGGGATATGGTAACGTCACAATTCCTACTAGAATCCATCAGTGGACTGTTAAATACCAATCAGCCCCATTAATCAAAGTGTTTAGTATCGCGGATCCATCTAATCCAATCGTAGGGCCGCCGTTAGAGCCTTTAAATTGGCCTTCAGATTCATTTGAAAAAATCAGGCAACATGCTTCTTAGCCCACTTGGAGTTCTGTCAATAACTGTACGGGGATTTTATGAATCAATCTTCAATATCACGAAACAAATCATCTAATGAACTTGATAATGCCTGCGACTGTTGTATTGGGCTATCGATTTTTTCAGGAGGATCATAGTCCTCCTCCATATCAGTTATTGTGTTATAGATTTTATTTTCAGCATCCTTCAGAAGTTTATCTACGTCTGATTGAGAAGATAAGGACTTAGCAAAACTCCTAAAAGACGACTTAAGTTCCTCGAAATAATAATTTGGATCATAACTTCGGTCCCAGTCTTTTCTCAGACGATCTATATGGCGTTGAGGTTGTTCCAATACTTCTTTTTTAACATCATTTATTATGGCCTCAAGTTCAGATGGTGTTAAAACCGAAGCAATCTCATCACTCATGAGAATACTATCATCTGCGTCTATGCAAGTTGCCGCTCTAACTTCAGCAACAAATTCCAGCCTTTTAGCTTCACTAAGGAGACTTTGGCGATGTAATGTGGTGAGCAATTCGACATCACTATCTTCCTTGAGGGGGCGTCTAAAATAATCTAAACGTTTCCAGATATCAGGTCGTTGAGCTAGTAAAATTTCTGTAAATATTTTGTTAGATCGATAAGACAGAAAACTACCCAAATTGTGACTGGGTAAACTGCCGATCCTGTCTAATAGAAGAGGATGCAAATTATTTGGAATTACAACAGTTGCACCTGATAAATTGACGTTAGAACAGACAACCTCTTGTACTATTGTTTCTGGCTTTGCTCCACGAAGATAAATTTCTACGAGTTCAGGACTTTCAGAAACATATGAAGCGAATGCATCACTAATAGTTGGGTGTCTATAGGTCCAATATGGGCCCTCTTCATCTTCAATTAAATTAAGCAAGCTGCCATTAAGGATTTGTAATTGGTTTCTAAGGTTAGCTGGGTCTACTCCAAATGCATCGCTAGGCTTCTCCAAAGCTTCAGAACTTACAGGTGACCTAACCAACCCTCCATTTAAAAAAATTAAAGCTATGGCAGCTTTGCATTCTGGGGCCAAGTTCTGAATTGTTTGTTGTAAAAAAACTTTTGGCCTTGCAAAAAAAGTCCGCTAATCTACCTTCAGTAAAGACCAAATCTTCTGTGAAGATTTTTGTCCCAAGTCTACGTGCCGACTCCGGTAAGAAATCTTTCCTTTCCGCTAATGCGGGTAAGAATGGTTTAACTTCAAGTCGAGACTCTTGCGTTTGATCACCTAGCTTTATATGGTTATAAAGAATTCTCGCTTTTTCTTCAATTGTTAGTTCTTGAACATTTATGACTACCTGACTTTTAGCTAATATAGGTAATGCTTGCAGTTTTAATTCTTTGCGAGCTTGTTGCCAAATATAGTCACGGGAGGTAAAAAGAAATCGAGTTCCTTTATTCATAGCCCCCTGAATCAAAGGAAAGACCTGATTCCATGCTTCAGTTCTATCTCTCTGGAATTGCGTACTTCCCCATGCATCATCTATCCAAAAAAACTGCCCCCCGTCAGGATCAATATGTTTTTCTAAATGTGTAGGAGATGTTGATTTAATTGTAGAGGAATTCCAGATATCACTAGCTCCAAGTGCTAAACTAGCACCAATTGTGGATTTCCCTGCTGCCGGAGAACCTAGCAATAAAACTAGATTATGCTCGCTTATTGCCCTCACGCTTTTTCGGTGTGGATCTGTAACAACCAATTTTTGAAGGTTATCTCCCATTTCGCTAAGAATTAGTTGAGCTTGTTTGTACGCTCTTTTATCTAATATGGAGGCTAAATCCATTAATCCGTACAGTCGCGGAACCATCATTCTTAAAGATGGAGATTCATTAACCCTTTGTATAATCCAATCTCCGTGAAAAACCCTGCATCGTTTAACCCCAACAGCTTGAAATGCCTCCTTAATTAGCAATTCGCTGGAACCCGTTATTGAATGGTTTGTTAGGATAATGTAGTCATGAGCTAATCCCTTTTTTGATAACTTCTCAGCTTTAGGAAGTTCATCTGCCAACATTGAAAGCGTTAAATTTGAATTTTTAGATGTAAATTTGCATTGAATTGTCGATTCAACGTCGTCGAGAGCTTCCCAAGTCCCTAAGAATGCTCCATCTCTTCCTGCATCATTAGAAGGTAAGAAAGTTTGAACAGGACGCTTAAGCCTTTCCTCGGTTATCGCGACACATAAGTCTTGAAAAGCTTTCCAACCCAACTTGCTTAAACTATTTTCATCCATAACTGGTCAGCCTATAACAAACTAATTGCGGAATATAATTTTTTTAGCTCACTTGGATCCATATCTAATATTGGTTCATACATAAAGGAATTCAAATGAATATTTTCTGGAGTCATTAAATTGACGCGTTCTAGCAGTTCAATTTCGGTCCTATTTTGCGGAAAGTCCAGTATATATCTGGCAATTAATTTTATTGTTTGAAATGTATTTATTGAGTTAACGAACAATTGATCTGCAATTTCTCGAACAATGAACTCTTCAGTTTTTGTTCTTATAGCAATAGATAAAATTATTTTGGATTCTAATTCAGCGCTTTGATCTGGTTCTAACACTATCAAGTCCGCTAGTTCATATATAACTTCGATCACCATTCTATCGTGCGAAGGTAAGGCAATTGCAGGGTTGTTTAATGTTGATTTATAGATGTTTTCCAACATTAAAAAAGTGATTTGATGAGTATCATTTTTAATATGTAGTAACGAAGTAAGGTCATCAAAGTCATTAGGCTTGTTGCAATAAGAAGATAAATTTCTGACGAAGGGTATAGCAGAAATCACATATCTCAAATTATTGAAATTTGCTTTCCAAAACTCAAATGGATCATTCTGATAAAGTTCGGTTTTTAAAGTAAAGGTTCGCAGATTTTTAACTGCGAATAGTGTTTTCTCACGTGGGATTTTTAGCCTTGAACTCACCGTACGATGAAAATCGAAATTATGGGTAAGAAAAATACAACGGAAATTAGGAAGATTATTAATATCCTTTAAATATTCAACGATGGCGTATTTATTTTTGTAGTCGAAAGAATCAGCAATATCATCGGCTATGATAAGAGTCGGATTTCCCTCATGCTTTCTTCCAAATAATTCGAATATTATATTTAAGATATATAAAGCCCTTTTTTCACCTTGGCTAAGTACTTTTAAAAGAGTACTTCTATCTATAGATTTCCCCGCCGCGCCATCTGAAAAACTAAATTCAATTTTAGGGACAATCCCCTTCAAGATAACTTCTTCTTGATTTGCAATTACAAGCTGAAAAGGGGGATCAAATCTAGCAGTAAATATTTTAACTACAGCCTCCCATTGTGTTTTCTCGCTCCTAGCAGCTGAAGAAGTCCTTAGAATAATTTCTTTGCTTACTTGAAACTCATTAACAAATTCATTTACCAAGTCTTTCGCATTAGCTAAATAAGCAAGCCATATATTTTTTTGGAATTTATTATAATCAACCAATTCCGCAACAATGTCTTTGTTATCGAAAAGATAATCTCGGAATTCTCGCAATTCTTTAGTACTAAGCTTTTTATCGATATCATTAAAATTTTGCGTTAATTGTTCATTTGTTAATACGATATTTTTCTCATGCTCTATTCTGGCATCTAATAAATCGGCTGTTACTATTTCTTCTTTACTAACGCCATTGAAAAGATTTATAGAATGTCTTGATTGAAAAAATCCTGTTTCAGACAAGTTCTTATGAATGGTTTTAGCATGATAATGGTTGAAACTTTTCGAAAGAATTGGCGAGTTTTCTACAAGTGCTTTGTATGTATTTATGTAATTTATTAGTTCATTTTCGATAGCTCCAGAGTCCAAAAAAGCTAAAGTTTTATCATTAAAAATAGATGCATAAGATAATTGAGATAATCGCTCATCTGAAAAACTATTTATTTCAGATTGCAAAGACTCTAATAGCTTATATAAAGATGTTGATCCAAAACATTTCAATATTTCACTTTCTGGGGTTGTCGTACTACCAGTCAAACCAGATGCTTGTTTTAATACTTTCTCCAAAGTCGTCTTTCTAAGTTCAATTTTCTTTAGTGCTTCCTCATAATCAGTTTTGAGAGCTTGATTAACTAATAGTAAAGATGCTTTCTCGGAGACATAATCTTGGTTATAGGGCTCTATCACCAAAATACTTTTGGGATCAACATCCACTCCACTCATATCTTTTATATGTCGAGTGTTGGGTCTCTCTGTATGAATCAAATCTTGGGATGGGTCACCTTTTGCATAATCTGAAAAGGTTTTAGAAAGTGAAGTCTTCATGAAACCATTTGGGGCATATACTGAATATGTACTTGAATGGGTGAAATCAAAAATATGATCTAACTCTCCAATCCCGTAACAATTACTAAACTTTATTTGGACTTGTGACATAACTTCCCCTAAACGCTAAACCGCATACCCATTGGCAATTTATTACTTCACTTTGGGAATATCTGAATATTATTATTGTTAAGAATTCAGAGAATAGTTTAACTGAAAATGTTCTTTTTTATCAGGTGTTTAAACTAAAATGAAGTTGATCGACTTCATTATTTAAGAATTTACCTTTAGAAATTACATACTGATTATATTAAAGTTGCACTATGGTTGCACAAATAAGATTTGGTTAACAAACTAAAAAATAAATTAGCAAACATGTTGATTTAATTTGGTATTTTTGGCGCCCTCGACACGAATCGAACGTGTGACCCTCCCCTTAGGAGGGGGATGCTCTATCCACTGAGCTACGAGGGCGTTGCTATTTGCGAGTCGCTATTTTCGCATAATTATTCGATTGATTTTCTGCTTTAAAAACTAT
>JANOOI010000118.1:0-2013 GCA_031421235.1 Bdellovibrio sp. | reverse complement strand
CACCAAAATCATGCTGGGGTATAACAAATTAAAGGATTTTAAATTTTCACCACGTAAAAAAGGATATGCGATAAAAATCCCTGTATTCTCTCACAATAAATTCCCGGAAATAAATAAGGAACTCGGCCCGGAAATGAAATCAACAGGTGAAGCAATATATTTTATTGATTCGCTTCAAGACGAGTTTTTTCAGAATGTATATTCCGAACGAAATCTTTATCTGAGCAAATGAGCATCTGGTATCCTTATACACAAATGAAAAACGCTGCTCCCGTTCCGGTTGTAAAAAGAGGGGAAGGTGCTGTATTACATTTAGAAGACGGGCACACACTTGTAGATGGAATTTCATCCTGGTGGTCGGTCATTCACGGCTATAATCATCCGGAGCTTAATAAGGTATTAATTGAACAAGCTAATAACATTTCACATGTGATGATGGGGGGACTCGCCAATCGTCCGGCAATTGACCTAGCTGAGCAATTAGTAAAAATTACTCCCGAAGGATTAAACCATGTATTTTTTTCAGACAGTGGCTCTGTTGCAGTAGAAGTTGCATTAAAAATGGCATTTCAATACTGGACAAACAGTGGGTATCGCGAAAAAAATAAAATACTTTCTTTAAATAATAGTTACCATGGCGACACCTTTAAAGCAATGGAGGTAAGCGATGATTCTGATTTCAATGCGGCATTTTCCAGCGTATTAAACAGAGGATATTTTTTAAACACACCAAGAGGAGGGTTTTTAGCTGACAAAAAAACTATTGCTCCTGATATTGATACGCTTGAAGAAACCCTAAACCAACACCATCACAGCATTGCTGCATTCATACTTGAACCCATAGTTCAGTATGCTGGAGGGTTTAGAATTTATTCTCCTGTATACCTGAAAGCAGCTCGTGAATTATGCGACAAATACAATGTTCTCCTGCTTTTTGATGAGATAGCAACAGGTTTTGGGCGCACCGGAAAGTTATTTGCTTTAGAGCATGCCGGTGTAGTTCCAGATATATTGATCTTAGGTAAAGCCCTGACAGCCGGGTACATCGGCCACGCAGCTACAATAGCTAATTCAAAAGTGTTTAAAAGTTTTTTGGATGAGGGGTATAAAAAGGCATTTATGCATGGCCCAACATTTATGGGTAATCCGCTTGCCTGTTCTGTTGCCCTTCGAAGCATTGAATTATTTGAGCGTGAGAATTATCTAATGAAAATCAAAAACATTGAATTAATAATTCAGGAAGAATTTTCATCCATACAATCAACATCTGTAAAAGAAAAGAGAATACTTGGCGCAATGGGGGCCATTGAATTGCATGACAAAAAGCATCTGGAGGGATTTCAAAAATTCGCTTACAACAAGGGTGTTTGGCTCAGACCAATCGGTAATGTTATTTACCTCATGCCGCCTTACATTATTCCTGAAAATGAATTGCTAAAAATCATTGATGTTTTTAGGAAGTGGATCAATAAAAATTAGCAGAATATGAAGACCAACGAAATACAAAATCTAATCCGCTTTGTTGCTAAATCCGGTATAAGCGAGTTTGAACTGGAGATGAAAGATTTT
This sequence comes from Bdellovibrio sp., assembly GCA_031421235.1. Lineage (GTDB taxonomy): Bacteria > Bdellovibrionota > Bdellovibrionia > Bdellovibrionales > Bdellovibrionaceae > Pseudobdellovibrio. Next base: position 444 of record JANOOI010000118.1, on the reverse strand, counting down.
ACTATTAGGATTAAAAATCCGCGCCCCGGAAACAGGGTACGCTATGTGGAGACACCTGTAGTCACAACCGTGAGTCAAATAGCTCCTGTCAATTATCTACCAGCTATCGAAGCGCAAACAGAAACAACTCCTTCAGTAAATGGATCTGCCATTCATCCCGATGAATCAAACTACATCATTGTTAAATCACCCATGATCGGAACCTTTTACCTGACACCCAGCCCCGGTAACCCTCCCTTTGTTAATGTAGGAGATGACGTTAAGAAAGGTCAGCCCCTTTGCGTCATTGAGGCGATGAAACTTTTCAACGAAATAGAATCAGAAGTATCAGGAAAAATTGTCAAAATTCTTATTGACGATGCAAGCCCTGTAGAATACGATGCCAATTTATTTTTAATAGACCCATCATAAAAGCAAGTGTATGTTTAACAAAATATTGATAGC
>JANOOI010000117.1:0-2461 GCA_031421235.1 Bdellovibrio sp. | reverse complement strand
CTATTCGTAACACTCAAAAATCATTACAGGCGATGGATGACTTTAACAAAGAATTCGATGAAAGATTATGGCCTTTGAGTATTAATGTTGGCGCTTCAAGCTCAGCATTATAATTTGCCAGACAAAAGTCTTGGTCTTGATTAATATAATAAAATTCAACTTAGCTATTTAAATAACTATCGAGTTTTTGACCTGTTTGTTAGTATAAAAGGATGAGATATGACAAGGGGTTAGGATGATTCTTCGGGGTATTCAATTATTATTGTTATTAGTTATTTCGTCGTGTCAGACACCACATGCACCGAAGGTGCAAACACCACAAACTAGCGCTCAAAGATCGCTTTCAAACGATGAAGCTGCCATTAAAAAATATTTTGAAACAAACCAATTTGAAAATGTAGAAAAACATAAACGTTTAGTTGATTACACTCCGTACAAGTACGAAGTCTTATTCACCAATCCTGAATGTGGTGTTTACAAGTACAAAACCCCAATTGAGAGCATTGGTGGTAAAACGCTTTTTCAAAAGCCCGAAAATGTTTTTTGCAAAAATAAATATGATCGACGTCGTTCAGGACAGCGCAATCAGAGCCCTCAGTTCAGATTAATTGAATGGATCAAAGACAGTAATACAAAAGAAATATTTTTTACCTACTTATCATTTAGAAATGAAGCCGTTAAAGAAGCCCTATGTGAAGTTGCAAAAAAAGGCGTAAAAATACGTTTTGTAATTAGTAAAAGTGAAAGACCAGAATCAGATTATATGATCGGAAAAGAATTAGTTGCTTGTTCACCAGAAAATGTACAAATGAAAGTTCGCGGCTTTGAAGGTGATTTAAAATATGCACATAATAAATTTTTAATTATCAATCCAAGAACCAAAGATGAATTTAAAATTGTTTTTAGTTCTGGCAATATGACATCAGGCCCTGTTATCCATCATGAAAATTGGAATTTTATTACAACTCATGCGGCCTCTTATTTTGCACAATCACATCTTTGTGCAGCCTATGCCGAATGGGATGACGTTTCCGGGACGTCACGACCTGAATATATTAAAACTATTAAAAACTGCCGTGCAGAAATTAATGCTGAAGAAGAAACTGACATCAAAGTTTTTTTTATTCCCGGCGAAGGCGTTAAAGAAGACAATGCAGGTAAAAGAACAGCAACTGAATATTTATTAGATGGAGACGGGCAGCATCCAGGAATTTTAAATGCGAAAAAAATCTGGCTAGCTTGTCATCGATTTTTTTACAACACGATGATTAATGCCTTAGACCGCGCTGTTTCGTTCAAGAAAACACCAGAGACAAAAGCCGAACTTAGAATAATTGCCGATGATGACACTTATTATGTGGCTAATGATCCAGCTTTTCACGCAGAAGTTCAAAAAACAGAATGGCAAAGAATGAGCCGGCTTCAATTTAAAGGGGCAAAAATTAAATTCATGGAAACAAATAGTAATGAAGGGCAAATCCATCACAGCAAGTTTCTTATTTTTGCAGATAAAAATAAGAACTCGAAAGATCCCGTTGATGATTTCACAGCTTTATTCACTGGTTCAGCAAATTTAACTGGTGCTGGTTTTAAAGATAATTGGGAAAACTCATATTATATAACTATACCTGAAGTCGTACGCGCTTTCGCTACTCAATATGTTTACACTTGGGATAAATTAGCAACTGAAGCCAAAGATTTACCGAAGACAGCTCAGGTTATTGATAATTTAATTGATGAACCAATAATTAAAACAGCTGAACAACTAGAATCAGAGAATAAATGATGAAAAATATTTTTAAGTTAACCTTGATTGTCAGTTTATTTTTTTTAACAGCTTGTGCCGTTCAGAAAAGAACGCCTTCTGGGGCTTTGCCCGATCAAAACATAAAAAGCTGCGGTCTTATTTCTTCAAATGAAACATCAAGATCCGCTTTAGATACTGAAGATGTTTTGTACACACTACAAATTGATTGCAACAACGACGGAAAATTAAATCCAGAAGACGGTCATGTTTTGACTGCTTTTGAACATAGCGAAATCAAGCCACAGCAGAAGTCGTGGATTAAGAAATGGCATAAAGATTTCGTTTTATCACAAAAAAAAGCGTCAGCTCTTCCGTATGTCTGTGTCAGATATAAAGCTAAAGCAGATCCTTGCCTGACATTTAAAAATGTTTACGGAATAGATCCTGTTTTTTCTAGCCGGAGGATCAATAATGAAAATTAATTTAGGAATCATTATTCTATTTCTAGCTCACTTTAGTCATGCTGATAATAATTTTGTTTTACCAGCTGTCGTTGCTACAGAATTAGAACAACAAAAAATCTGGGATAATTACTGCCTTGGTGAACAAAAGTCAGTTGAAATCCCACAGCCTAATTACGAAAATTCAGATATTATTGCAGTAGTAAAAAAATTATCGATGGTTTCACCCTATAGTTATTATTTTTATTCTGGG
>JANOOI010000116.1:0-8318 GCA_031421235.1 Bdellovibrio sp. | reverse complement strand
TAATTTAAATTACACGTTAGAAACGGGGCCTGCACTTCATTTTAAATTCTGGTCAGTACCTGATTATGGGTCTTTACGGTTGCAAATTCCAATCCGTTTAACTCTTGAAACAAACTTTAAAACAACAAATTTTTTAGGATTAGTTTTTGAACCTGAATTGCGATTTCAAAGATTAAATTTTTTAATATCCAATCTACGGTCGTCGACTTCGATGGCTTCAGAATTTTTTAGTCAGCGTGTGGCCAATTATTTTTATGAAGTTGAACCCCAATATGCGACTGCTAATCGACCTACATATACTGGCCAAGAAGGACTCAGTGCTTTCAAACTTTCACAAAATTTTATGTATGAATATGAAAAATTCAGTTTCATTTTGGGTACGGCCTATAGCAATTTTTCATACTCGGCGAATAAAAATAGCCCACTTTTTAAAAGTGTTCACAACCAGTCGTATTTCATTGCTGTAGCATGGCTTTTTTACAAAAGTGAATCTATTGATTAACCTACTATCGTTATAAAAGCGTACCAACCGAATCCTAACATGATTTTTAGGACTTCTATGCTATACATGCAGTAAACAAACCAAGGAGATCCCCATGAAATCAGTTTTAATCGGTCTTATGTTAACTATTGGCTTATCTGCATTAGCGAACACAACTGAAAGTGTTTATAAAAAAGATTCAGTTTTACCAACTGAACTGAAAGAACAAATCATTCAATTTATATCTGAAAAATGTCCGCAAGATATTTCAGCTTACGGTTTGTCAGAAGTTCAAACTGAAATCACTTTTCAATCTGATCCAGATGTGGAATCACAAACTGGATATGAAACTATTTTTACATCTCGTTATTATTTTGATGGTATGCACCCGAGCACTCAAGAAATCAAAGTGGCGACTTCAAAAAATAGATCCCATACTGGTCGAGAGTCTTATGTGATTAATCGTTTGATTACTCAATCAGGTTGCGAGCAATAGTTAAAGAATTATTTTTTGAGGGCCAGCAAAAGGCCCTCGTCTGTTGGTACAAAAGTACTTTGAAAATTTGTATTTTTTAAAATTTCATCTGTCATTGTCTTCATCGTCTGAATTTGTTTTTCGCTAAATTTATATTTCGGACCATCCCACACCGATCCTGACAAAAACACATTATCTATAATGATCAGTCCACCTTTTTTGATGTTGGCTTCAGCCCAGTGCCAATAATCTAAATAAGCACTTTTATTACCATCAATAAAAATAGCATCAAATGGCCCTTGGCTTGTGATGTCTTTTAACTTTTCACGGGCGTCGCCCAAAATCAGCTGACATTTGTTTTTATCAATCCAAGGCTTTAATATTTTTTGTGAGATTTTAAAATGCTCTTCAGACTTTTCCAAAGAATAGACCATGCCATCTGCCGGTAATGCTTCAAGAAAGTACTGACACGAAAGGCCGGTTAATGTTCCAATTTCGACAATTTTTCGGGGCTTAACCATTTTTACTAAAAACTGAATCATATTGGCTTCAGTTTGCGATATAGAAATACTACCTAATCCTAATTTTTCAGCGGCTGTTCGGGATAGCTGCTTCAAATCATTTTCAGGGCCATAGCACTGCTCTACGTAGCTGTGGGAAGTCTTTTTTTCCAGTCTCATGAATTTAACTTAGCGCTAAATAGGTCTTTTTCCAATTGCTGATTATCATGCAATTCAGTATAAATAAGAATGTCTGAAACATTACTTGATGTGCAAAATTTAAGAACTCGCTACAAAACTGATGATGGTATTCTTTTTCCTGTTGATGATGTCAGCTTTCGCGTCAAAAAAGGTCAAACTTTAGGGATCGTCGGAGAATCAGGCTGCGGCAAATCTCAAACGGCTTTATCAATTATGCGTTTGATTCAGAAACCCGGTGAAATAGTTTCCGGTGATGTCCAATTCAAGGGTTCAAGCTTACTTAAAAAAACTGAAGCTGAAATGCGAAGCATCTTAGGTAATCAAATCGCAATGATTTTTCAAGAACCGATGACGTCATTAAACCCAGTCTACACAATCGGAAACCAAGTTTCTGAAAGTATTCAACATCATCAGAAAAATTTAAATAAAAAAGAAATCCAAGAAAAAGCAATTGGCATGCTGCGCTTGGTGGGCATTCCTGCGCCGGAAAAACGTTACCACGAATATCCCCATCAATTATCAGGCGGTATGCGCCAACGTGTGATGATCGCTATGGCCATGAGTTGCAACCCGCAGTTACTGATTGCTGATGAGCCCACAACTGCACTTGATGTGACTATCCAAGCTCAGATTTTAGATCTGATGCGCAAAGTGCAAAAAGAATTCCAAGCCGGTATGATTTTAATTACACATGATCTAGGTGTTGTCGCAGAAATGTGCCAAGACGTTTTAGTTATGTATGCAGGTAAAGTTGTTGAATACGGCACAGTTGAAGATATTTTTTACCGTCCAAGACATCCTTACACAAAAGGTTTATTAGATTCGATTCCTCATTTTGAAACGGGATCACGTCTTAAACAATTAAATACAATTCCTGGATTAGTTCCTAATTTATACAAATTACCAGTGGGTTGTCGTTTTCAAGATCGTTGTAAATTTGTAACTGACACTTGTCGTAAATCAGAACCGAACCTAGAAAATTTACGAGGCTTACATAAAGTCGCTTGCTTCAATCCTATTTCATCAGAGGGTGGATAACATATGGAAACTCTTTTAAAAGTTGAAAATATAGTTAAGCATTTCCCAATTTACGGCGGGCTTCTATCAAAACAAGTTGCTGCTGTTAAAGCCGTGCAAAATATTTCTTTTGAACTTAAAAAAGGCGAAACACTAGGGCTGGTTGGTGAATCTGGCTGTGGCAAGTCCACGTTAGGTCGTTGCTTAATTCGTTTGATTGAACCTACGAGCGGGAAGATTTTTTACAAAGGCGAAGACATCACACATGTTGATGCAAATCGATTACGTGATTTAAGAAAAAACTTACAAATTATATTTCAAGATCCATACGCTTCACTAAATCCACGAATGACAATTGGTGCAATTCTGGAAGAGCCTTTAATTATTCATAATTTGTATCCTGATGAAAAATTACGAAAAAACCGAGTTCGTGAATTGATTGATTTAGTGGGATTACGCCCAGAACATTTAACTAGGTACCCCCATGAGTTTTCTGGTGGTCAACGTCAACGTGTAGGCATTGCGCGCGCTTTAGCTGTAAATCCTGAAGTCATCATTTGTGATGAACCAGTATCTGCACTGGATGTATCAATTCAGGCCCAAGTTATTAATTTACTAATGGAACTGCAGCAAAAATTAGGTCTAACATATATTTTTATTGCCCATGATTTAAAAGTCGTTGAACACGTTTCAAATAAAGTCGCTGTTATGTACTTAGGTGAAATTGTTGAAATGGCTGATGCTAATGAACTTTACAAAAACCCGCAGCATCCTTACACAAAAGCATTACTGTCTGCGATTCCAGTTCCCGATCCTAAACCACGCGCTGAACGAACAATTCTTACTGGTGATGTGCCATCACCGATTTCTCCGCCACCTGGTTGTTATTTCAATCCACGCTGTCCTATAGCTGATAAAAACTGTACTGTGCAAAAGCCTGAATTAAAACAGATAAGCGCAGGCCATTTTGTGAGTTGTTTAAAAGTTTAGATTTTAGTAACTATTCATCTGATATTCGGAACTCAAATCCATAAAAAAGCATCAGATTCGATTTGAGGATGGTCTACTTATCGCAGCCTATTCATTTATGGCCAATCTTAATCATTTTCATAATTTAAAATACAAATTCTTCAATCAAATTAAGTATATACAAATGTACTACAAAATAACTACAAATGTGTTATACTGAAGGCGATTGCAATGCAATTATCATATCTAGAGTATAATGGATTTGAATGGGACAACGGCAATGTAGCTAAAATTGAAAGCAGGGTTCCTGTTAATGAAATAGAAAATTTCTTTCAACAAGAACTTTTGATCAGGGCAGACTTTAGACACTCGCACAATGAGGAAAGATTTTTAGCTATTGGTTACACAAAAAAATCTAAAAGATGTTTGTTAGTAGCCTTTACATTCAGATTGAATGGCCATGATAAGTTAATACGTCCAATTAGCGCTAGATACACTCATAAAAAAGAGGAAGAAGCTTATGAAAGAGAAATTAAAAAACTCAAAAAAACCAACTAAATTAGATTATGTGGTAGATGATCCACTAGCTGCAGAACTTAGTGATTTCATTGCAGATGGTGGCTGGCAGAATGTAAAGTTTGAACTTAGAGAAAAAAAAGATAAAGTCCTATCTGTAAGATTAAGTGAAAAACTTTTAAACGAAATTAAAAAACAAGCGCAACTTTCTGGCCTTGGCGTTCAAAAATTTGTGCGCATACTTATTGAAAGTACTCTTAGGAAAAAAGCTGGCTAGATCTTAATTATATTCTTCTTCATTAAATAGAAAAACGGAATTCCCAGTACAATAATCAGCAATCCATAAAGTGATGATTGGGTATTTGTCCACAGAGTATTCATCAGTAGTAAGCTAGCCAAAACAATAAAAACAATCGGCACTACAGGATAACCTAAAGTTTTATAGGGCCTATTCACATTCGGTAATTTTTTTCTGAAGATAAATAGTGAATAGGCTACCAATGCATAAAAAATCCACGATGCAAAAACCACATAATCTGTCAGCTGATCAAAACTACCTGACAAGGCCATAATCACAGACAGCACAGCTTGAATAATAATCGATATGTAGGGTGAATTGGTTTTTTTATGAAGCTTTCCTAAGGATGAAAAAAATAATTTATCTTTAGACATTGCATACGGAACCCGTGCGCTGGTTAAAATAGATCCGTTCATTGCACCAACCGCAGAAAACATCATCGCGATTCCTAAAAACATAATACCGTTCTGCCCCATAAATGTCGCTGCCGTTTTAGCCGCGACAGGTAAAGCGTCTGGCTGGTTTGAAGCACTTGAACTAGCCACTTCCGCAAATGGTAAAGCATAAAAATAACAAAAATGAATTAATGTGTACAGACCTACTAGAAACAAAACGCCCATGATTAAAGATCTTGGAATATTTTTTTGCGGATCTTTAATTTCACCGGCCACCATCGGCATATTGTTCCAACCATCATAGGCCCAGAGCGCTGCTAACATAGCAGCGCCAAATGCGCTCCAACCGGGAAAGTTCGCATCAGTCCATGAACCTAAATTGTGTAGGCCCGCTGTCGGCGAGAAAAATAAAGCCCCACCAATGATAAATAAAATCATCATCACTTTTAATAAAGTCATAACACTTTGTAAACGACCACCAAACTGGACATTCAGACAATTTAAACTTGAAAAAAATAAGATCACATAAATGGCTAAAGCTGTTCGCCCACCAATAGATTCTAAATTCAAAAATGAAGCTGCAAATGTTGCGGTCCCGACCGCATAAGCAGCGATAGTACCTGGTGAACTAATTAAGAATCTTTGCCAGCCATATAGAAAAGCCACAAGTTCGCCGTAGCCTTCTTTAAGGTAGACGTATTCTCCACCCGCTTTGGGGAACAAAGCACCGATTTCTGCGTATGTTAAAGCTCCCGCTAAAGATAAAAATCCCGCAACAACCCAAGCGATCAAAACCCAGTAAGAAGACCCCACCATTTGTGACATGATCGCTGCTTTCAGAAATACTCCGGTCCCAATCATTGTTCCGACCACAAGTGCTAAAGCTGCAATAAACGAAAGTGACCTGTTTTGTTCATTCAAATTGGACATATAGCCTCGTAAAGTTAATTCTTAATATGGTTCAATTACTGTCTCATTTTTAGAAAATTTATCAATCAATTTATAGTTTTTTAATTCTCAGGTAAGATTTCAATAGTAGGGCTAAGGGGTGCTTATGAAACTGTCTTCTATTTTTATTCTTGTTTCCGTAATTATTTCGTTTCTTTCGACAGCGCACGCAGAACAAATCTCTGCAGGAAAATTTGTATTTATACGCGGTGATGTCACGATCAATCGTGTTGTAAATAATAAACCAACCCAAATAAAAGCTCAGATTAACGATCCTGTTTTTAAATCTGATGTTGTCGAAACAACTTCGAATGCAGCAGCCCGTATTCGTTTGATCGATTCAAATCAAATCGATATTTATCCAAAAACAAAACTTTCGATTAGTGAATATATATATAAGCCGGGTGAAAATAAAAAAAATGTCGAACTCAGTATCGATTTTGGTAAAGTTCAATCCACTGTTCGTCAAAAATACGATGGCTCAAAAAACACGTACCGCGTTAAAACACCTGGCATTGTTGCCGGTGTGCGTGGAACAATTTTTACAGTGGGCTTTGAGTCAGGTCGATCGAGCACTTCGGTAACAGAAGGGATCGTTGATGTTCGTATTAATTTGCCAGGACAGGCGGCCAGCGCTGCTGAATCGACTGGAGCACTAGTTAAGGCTCAACAAAAAATTGAATTTTCGCCATCACAGAAAAAAATAGAAGTTGTTAATTTTAGTCAAGTTGACCAAGAAAAAATTAAAGGTGAACGAGAGATTTTCAAAGAAGCAGATGTAAAAGTTGAAGATAAACAAGATCAATCTCAGAAATCATCAAAGGATTTAAATCCATCTGCTAGCGAAATTTCTAATCGGAAAAAAGAAAAATCTTCTTCAGAGAAAAAACCAAAAAAAGATCAATCATCTTTAGAAGCTGTAGGTTCTTCAGTTGAACAATCAGATGACGTCAGTCCGGATGATAAAGAAAATGACAATGACAATGGTAAAGACAAAATTAAAGATAAAGATAAAGCTGATCAGGCCAAAGAATTAAGAAGAAGTGATCGCGCCGACGAAGCACTTGAAAATGCGCGTGGCCAGCAAATTAAAGAAGCGGTTAGTAAAGGTCTCAAAGGGCAGGAAAAATCGTCTGCTGAATCTGGTGCTGCCCGCAGAAACGAAGCTTTGCAGCGGAAGCTGAAAGAACTAAATAAAATATCTGAAACAACGAATCAACAATCCAAAGAAAGACTTAAACAGCAAGCCGAAGAAGAGGCTGCACGGAAAAAAGCTGAAGAGCTGGCACAAGAAGAAAAACGCTTAGCCGAAGAAGCCCAGAAAAAGGCTGAAGAAGCAGTTGCAAAAGAAAAAGCACAGTCTGGAAACTAGCCGAACGTCGAGTCTTAAAATTCGAAATTAAGACTCGTTTATTAATCTGTCTTGTCCGATAAAAGACTATGGAAAATAAAGTTCTATGGTGTTTCTATGATCCTCAAAGAAAAATGAAAACTGAAGCCATGACTTCAGATGATGCACAGTTAGCTATTATGAAAATGAAGGCTAAAGACATCAAAAACTTATTTGTCTGGAGATCTGATTGGCCCACATGGAAAAAGCTGAGTGATTTTATTCAATCAAATGATTCTCCGTTTTCAGCCATGAGCAATTTAATGAGCAGTCCTTCTGAAGATAAAAATCAAGCTAGTCCGATCAAAATGAAGCCTGCAGATTTAAAAACACAAAAAGAAGTCGAAAAAACAATTTCTATGACTGAAAAATCTGTTTATGAAGTTGTCCTTATGAACAAAAAGGGTCAAATTTACAGAACTAATACTTCAAAATTCGATATGATTATTTGCGAAGTCAAAGGCCCGATTCCTAAAGATTTTTTCTTTGAAGAAATCGAAATCGTTTTGATTAATAAATCCACTGATCAGGATCGTAAAATGAAGATAAGCGCTAAAGTTGAAGATCAAACTAATTTTAAATTTATTGTTAAATCAGAACTAGACAAGTCATCTTTAAAAAGCTTTTTACCGTTCATTCTTAAAAAAGATATCATCAAAGCCAGTTAATGAAAATTCGAAGCTATGGATTTATTTTATCAGTTTCGCTTTTTATCTTAGGTAGCGTACTGGGTTACGTGCAGATTGAAAATTCTAAAATTTTTAATCAAGAAAAGATGTCTTCATTTACAAGCATTCTTGCAAAAACTAACAATCAAATTTATGACAGTTTTTTTAAATCGAAAGAAACCAATAAGGCACTTCTCAACAAGAGTGAATCGATATTAATAGCTATTGATGATGAATCCGTTCAAGAATTAGGGCGCTGGCCTTGGGGCCGTGAAGTCATCAACCAAATTACAAAAAATGCACTGGCTAGCGGAATAAAGACAATTGGCTTCGATATTATATTTTCTGAATCAGGTGATGAAAAAATTGACTTAGATTTCGCTAATACGATTTCTAAAAATAAATCCAAAATCGTATTAGGTATCTTCGGTAATCAGAAACTAGACAAGGTTTCCCCCTA
>JANOOI010000115.1:0-6171 GCA_031421235.1 Bdellovibrio sp. | reverse complement strand
CGCCATCAACAAATTTAGCCTTTAATTCATCGAGGCTACCAAAATCTTTTGTGATCGCTGCAGTTAATTCTGCTGAGGGTGTCCCACCTTTTCCAGCAGGAGATATATTGAACCAGTAAAATGTATGATTCCAGATCTGGGCTGCATTATTAAAAATACCACCAGATGAAGTTAAAACGATTTCTTCGAGAGATTTACTTTTTAATGAAGCATCTGTTTCGATAAATTTGTTTAAATTATCGATGTAAGCTTTGTGATGTTTATCGTAGTGAAATGACATTTGTTCTTCATTTAAAAACGGAGAAAGTTCTGTTTTCGCATACGGAAGTTGTGGAAGTTTAAACATATAAATTCCTTTCGAGTGATTTATAATCGAGTTTTAATTAAAGACTACAAAGTCTTATTTAACATATTACGTACAAAAGTGGGCAGAGTAAACGCCGCACTATGTAGATCATCATTGTAGTACTTAAGGTCTTGTGAATTCACAAAACTTGTCGCTTGTGCTTTTTTAAAGTCTTTCACTGGATGGTATTGACCTTTAATAGCCATTTGTAAGCTCCACATCCCTGATGGGTACGTTGTTGCATGGAACAACATAGTGTGAACTTGGTTTTGACCGAACACTGATTTTAGGCAGTGGTTAAGTTCGACAAAAGTTTCTGAATGAAACATTGGTGATTCACCTTGAGTAATTAAAATTCCATTTGGCTTTAAAGCTTTCATACAATGAGCATAAAAATCTTTTGTAAATAAACCTTCTGCAGGGCCTGCAGGATCAGACCCATCAACAATCACGATATCGTAAGATTCAGGTTTAGCTTCAGCAATAAATTTAATACCATCACCGATGATTAAATTTAATTTTGGATTTGAAAATTCACGCGCAATCGTTGGCAAATGTAATTTACTTGCGCGCACAACAGCTTCATCGATTTCAACCATAGTGACGTTTTCAATCGATTTATAGCGGAAAAGTTCCCTGATAGTTCCACCATCACCGCCACCAATAACTAGCGCATTTTTAATGGGGCCTGTAACAGATTCGAAAGCTTGAACCGCAGGATGAGTGATCATTTCGTGGTAATGAAATTCATCACGTTCTGTACACATTACCATATCATCAATCGCTAACATTTTTCCGTAAGAGCATGAATCTAAAATACGCACACGTTGAAATTCTGATTTTTCATCAAAAAGAATTTCACCCGTGTAGCGTAATGACAGGGCTTGGTTTTCGTCTTTATCAGTAAACCAAACATTACGATTTATTTTGTAACCATTTTTTGGATCATAGTTATCAGCATTGTTGGGTTTAACTTGTAATTGGCCATCGCCTTTTTTAATCACCTGAGTAGAACCACGATTCAGTTCGAGTGCAGAATAATTTGCACCAAAAGCATTCTTTAAAAACTCAAATGAAACCCAAGGATCTACAGTGTCACCACATGTAAATAAATCAACTGCTGCGTATTTGTATTCTGGCCATGTGTGAATCGCTAAATGGCTTTCCTGAATAACAACAACACCAGAAACTCCGTAAGGCGAAAAATGGTGAAAGGTTGAATTAATCACAGTTGCACCCGCAATTTGTGCGGCTTCAACCATGCACTTTTCGATTTGGCCCACGTCATTTAGAACGTCAGCTTTACAGTTCGTGAACTCAACTAAAATGTGGCTACCTAATGCTTTCATAGGCGGTCAAAGTAGGGCACAGGGGGGTTGGGATCAAGTTCTTTTTTCAATTTCGAACGAATTTTAAGTAAGTTTTACCTGTACTTATTTTTGACACTGTTTAAATGGCACAAAGTGAACTAAATTGCACAGATCTAAGAGGTATCTTAAAGGGGTAATTATGAAAATTGATCAGCAAAAATCATTATTAACAGCCATGGCAATCATGGGTACAGCGTTCATTCTTTTTTCAATGGGCTGTGGATCTTCAAAAAATGTGAAGCCAGTATCAGTAGCAGCGCAAGAACAGAATCTAGACAAGGCGCCGGATAAGGTGATTGAAGCTAATCAAACTCCGATTGATCAAGCCAAAGATCCAAATAAAGTCAAAGAATGCACAGCTGGCGAATATGCTGATCTGAAGTCTTTGAAAACCATGCTTGCTGATTCTGATCAACAAATTAAGTCCTTAGGCGATCAAAAAAAATGGGCCTTAAATTCTAAAGTTCTTCAGTCATCGCAGAAATCGGCTTCATTATGCGAAAAATTACTTGCACGTCATAGACCCGCAGCTTGTAAAAAAACAATCGCTGATTCTATTGCCACTGTATATAGTTATAAAAAAATTAAAGCTGAATGTGAATTATCTCAGAAATACTATATTCAATTCAAAACAGCTCAGGCACCTCAACCTGAAAAACCTCCAGTTAATCCACCTACAAAACAGCCAGAATCCCCGGTTGTTGCTGCGCCTAGTGTTCCGCAAACTCCGGCACCAACGGTTCAACAACCGCAAGCCCCGGCAGGAACATATGCAACTTGTACGGCTGCTGAATTTCAAAAGCTATCGACTTGGTCAGCTGAACTTGATTCTGCAAATAAAAATATTGCTCGTTTAGGTGGTAAATCTCAGTGGAAATATGATTCAGCTGCGAACAGTACAGCCACGGCAGCAAAAAAATCGTGTGAGGCCTTGATCAGTTATCACTCTCAAAGCCCATGTCAGCGATCGATTAAGCAAGCTGACGGTTCTTTATTAACTAAAAGCTATGATGAACTTTCGATGAGACAACGTTGTGAGACTGCAAGAACTTATTTTTATGAATTCACGCAAAGAACTTCGACTTTAAATGAAAAGAATGCTGACCTGTATTTAGATATCAGTCGTTTTAATCAAAAAGCTTTTGAGCCTCAAGAACAGAAAAGTTATCAAAATTGTGTTGTACAAAATCCAACTGATCGCCGGATTGATTACTCGAATCAAAAAGCATTGGTTATTTCATCACGCGGGTTTGAAGACAAGATTATGGTCTTAGAAACTCAAGAAGGCTTATTGCTGCAATGTTATAGTTTAGGTCTTGATGGTCCGTTTAGTAAAAGACAAGTTATAAACAACTTAAACTTAGATAAGACCTATATAAATTTAGAATACGTTTTAAAATAAACAGCTAAATAGTTATATTAAGTTATCGATTCAATCATCGCTTTAAAATAATCAGGCATTTTAGAGCGATGATACCAGCCCAGGATCAATTTTTCTTCGTAAGTATAACCAGACAAAACATGAATTAGATCTTTAGATGGGTTTGTTCCCACGAAATCTTCTGAAAATAGCGAAATCCCTAGCCCTTGTTCGACGAGATCTTTTGTCATTGCTAAGTCATTTGATAAATGAACTTTTTGATTCTTCAAAAGTTTAAATTTATTCTTTAACACAAAGTTTTTAAATATCTGGTGATGAGTTGAATCAATAATAATTGGAGCACTATCCAAAAAATCTTTTTTATATCTAGTTTTTTTAGAGCCATATAATCGATACACTTGAGGCTTAATAGTTTTAGTCTTAAGTTCCCGAGTAGATTGTTCTGGTGATAAAAACGCAAAAGTGCTGGATCCTTCTTTTAATTTTTTTAAAGAATCTTCAAAAGAGCAATTGATAAGATCGAATTGAATATTTTGATATTTATTATTGAAAGAAAACAATTTGGGAATGACCCTCGACTGCAAAATTCGAGATGGTCCGGAGATGCCTAATTCAATGTTGCTTTCAAAAGATGACTTCTGAAGCCTTGATAGGGTCACTCCCTCATTTTCTTTGCTTAATTGAACGTACTGAAGCAGTACTTCTGCTTCAGCTGTTAACTTCATGCCAGTTCTTGATCTTAAGAAAAGAGTTATTTTTAACTGCTTTTCTAAAGATCTAATTCTTTGTGTTACTCCGGTTTGGGTAATACCTAAAATTTTTGAGGCTTCTTGAACAGTTCCCTTTTGTGTCACTGCCCAAAAAGCCTCTAGGGTGGGGCTGAGTAAACTCATTTAAAATCATAATAAATGTTTAATTATGATTTTTACAACTATTAGTTTTTATCAACTCACAGCAGCAGAGTTACCAACATTTCGAATGTGGACAACTTTGTGGTTTGTGTTGAAATCTAAGATTGTGTCAGTTTAAGTTTGTGATTAAATATATGAATGAAAAAAATATTCTTGGTTTTATTTTTAATTGGCTATTTTTCACAAGCTGAAACGTTCAGAGAAAATCACTTCAAAAATGATTACACTGAATCAACAAAAAATTTTCTTGAAACCGCCAAACAAGTTTTACAATCGAATCAGAAAGCCCAACTCAAATACTTCGAAAATGAAGACAGTAAGATTCCTATCTTGTATTGGCCTACATCTAGTCAAAAAAATAATTTAGTTGTTTTGATATCTGGTGTGCATGGGGCCGAAGGCTTTGTGGGATCCGCTGTGCAAAATCACATTCTTGAACACCACCTAAATAGTAAAAGCCCAAAGTCTTATGATTTACTTGTCGTTCATGGTTTCAATCCGTACGGCATGATAAACAAACGTCGTGTAAATGAAAACAATATGGATCTAAACCGCAGCTTTATTATCGATCGTAAAAAACTAAAGCCCGATGATAGTTCTTACTTGTTATTAAATGAATTTTTAAACCCTACAGATAGCCCTAATCCATTTATTTTGGGGAAAATAAAATTTATCGGACTGTCGATTTATAATATTGTTAAATATAAGCTAGAAAATTTGCGCAGATCAATTTTGCAAGGCCAATATTCAAAAGAAAAAGGATTATTCTACGGCGGTAGCGAAAATCCTTATCAGCAGCAGATTCTACAGTTAATTTATGATCAGTACATGAACCAATATAGAAATGTTTTAACTATCGATTTGCACACGGGTTACGGTGAAAAGGGCCGGCTACATTTATTATCAAACCATTTTAATTCATTAACTGCTGATCAAAACAAATCTCATAAAAACCGACTGATAGATATATTTTCAGAAAAAAGCATTAATTTTTCGGATGAAAAAAAATTTTACAACGTTAACGGCGAGATGCTCGGCTATTTAAATTATCTTAATGTTCAAAACCCAGCAATCAATTCTGCTGTGGTCACATTTGAATACGGAACACTAGATAGCCAAAATACGTTTGGGTCTATTGAATCACTGCGACGTATGGTTTTAGAAAATCAAAATCATTGGCATGGGCGGAATGAATCGGAATCCAGTTTGAAAATAAAGAGTCAGTTCGAAGACATGTTTAATCCGCAAGATACCAGATGGAGAAAACAAATAATCGAACAAACTTTTGAACAGTGGCAAAAAATTGAAAACTACTTCTCGAAAATTAATTAGCTACACAGCTAAAATTGGCTTGGTTTTGTAGTTTCGTGCATACTTGGCCGCCGTAACTTGGAGTACCAACGGACGGTGATTCAGAGCAATTGTCATTGGGGTGCATATTGTTGTCTTTTACATAATTTGGTTGATTAATAAGAACGATATCAGCAAAAAATGCCCCGATACTTCCACCTTCAGAGTGAACTATCTTTTTTATTAAATAAAGATTTTGTGATTTTAAAGTTTGAAATTTTATTGTCCCTAGCTGACCACTATTTTTGCCTTTTCCAGGATTGCAATCGTTTGGCTTCCCATCTTTTAATCGAAACCAACCAGTTAGTCCGTTTCCACCTTTTTCACTATTTGCGGTTAAGTATAAAGTTCCCCGGGCTTCTAAAGAATTTATTTCAATCAGACCACCATTGCGACCATTAATTCCTAACTCAGCAGTTTGACCTAATAAATAGTGCGCAATGACTGAACCAGCTTCTGCTTCAATAATTTGAGCTTCAATTTTTAAATTATAGTTTTGTACAAATATAGCCGCATTTTTTGTTAGATAAACACGTTCTGCATCGATGATGGTGTCTTCGGTTAAGGTCATGTGTTCATCCAGAATAAACTGTGGTTGTGAATAAACCTCTACGTGCTGAGTGACTTCGCTTGGTACGTCTTGGTTTTTCTTTTCGACTTTAAGACAGCCAAGTAACGTTACTGCTAAAATAATTTGTGGGATGAGATAGTGCATTGATAACTCCTTTAATTTTTATATTAATGAAGAGCTTTGCAAGTCAAAAAAAAATCCCAAAGTGATGAGTTCCACGTTGGGATCCGAAATACGAATAC
>JANOOI010000114.1:0-7809 GCA_031421235.1 Bdellovibrio sp. | reverse complement strand
CGCCAGCGCAAATGGTGATAAAAATGAATGAAATCGCTGGCCGTCATGGTATTGGTCGTATTGATATTATGGAAGATCGCATGATGGGTCTTAAAGTCCGTGAAAATTACGAATGTCCTGCGGCCACTGTTATATTAAAAGCGCATAAAGCTTTAGAAAATTTAGTTCTTACCCGTGATGAAATCAGATTTAAATCAACGATTGATCTTGAGTGGAGCAAATTAGCTTACGAAGGTCTTTGGTGGGATCCGTTCAAGTCTGATCTAGAAGCCTTTATAGAAAACACGCAAACACGTGTTAACGGCACTGTGAAAATGAAACTTTATAAGGGGAACACAACTATTGTTGGAAGAACATCACCGTGGGCATTGTATTCTGAAGATTTAGCTAGCTTTGATACAACAACATTTATTCAAAGTGAAAGCACGGGTGCCGTTAAAAATTTCGGTTTACAACCTAGAATGTTTTTTAGCTTAAAAGAAAAACTACAGAAGGAAATATAATTCATGAAATTGTGGGGCGGTTTATTTCAAGAAGAAACACATAAAGAAGTTGAAATATTTTCTTCTTCTTTAGAAGTCGATTCAAGACTTTGGGAAGTCGACATCTTGGGATCAATCGCTCATGCGAATATGCTGGGATCAATCGGGGTTTTGACACAGGCAGAATCAACACAAATCGTTCAAGCTTTACAGTCTTTGCACGAAGAATTTAAAACTAAAAAAATTCAAATCGATCCTACATCTGAAGATATTCATTCTGACATTGAAAAAAAATTATATGAAAAATTAGGTGCCGTCGCTGGCAAATTGCATACAGCGCGCAGTCGTAATGATCAAGTGGCTACTGACACCCGAATGTATTTATCATTTGAAATTACACAACTCATAACTACGTTAAAAGAATTACAAAAATATTTTGTTCTCACAGCTGAAAAGCACACTGAAACTGTGCTTCCTGGGTTAACACATATGCAACATGCGCAGCCTGTTAGCCTTGCCCATCACTTGATGGCGTATTTTTGGATGTTTCAGCGCGACTGCGAAAGATTACTAGAAACACAAAAACGCGTATTAACTTTGCCGCTGGGATCAGCTGCCTTAGCTGGAACGGGGTTTCCGCTAGATCGAAATAAAGTTGCTAGCGAATTACAATTCAATTCAGTCAGTGAGAATTCTTTAGATGCAGTCTCTGATCGGGATTACTTGGTTGAATTTTTATCTGATGCTTCTATCATCATGATGCATTTATCACGTATCAGTGAAGAACTTGTTTTATGGTCGATGCCTGAATTTAAATTTGTGGAATTATCAGATAAAGTCACAACAGGCAGTAGTATTATGCCACAGAAAAAAAATCCTGATGTGGCAGAACTTATTCGCGGTAAAGTAGGCCGTGTAAATGGCGCTTTGATGGGTGCACTTACATTACTTAAAGCATTACCATTGGCGTACAACCGTGATCTGCAAGAAGATAAATTTCATTTATTTACAGGACTTGATACTGTGAAATCTTGTTCACGTTTAATGTTAGTTATGCTTGAAGAAGCCAACTGGAAAACAGACAACATGGAAAGATCTTTAGCTGGGGATTTTTCAAACGCCACTGATTTGGCCGATGATTTAGTAAAAAAGGGAATTCCATTTCGCGAGGCCCACGAAGTCATTGGCCGTGTGGTTCAATTTTGTAATGTAAATAAACTTTATTTAGAAAATATATCTTTGTCAGAATTGCAAAGTATTCATTCGTCTTTTGATGAAAAAAGTATTGCTGTGCTGCCGCATAAAACTGTGATGAAAGCTCGTATTTCAGCTGGTGGAACTGCGCCTGCTGTAGTGATTAAACAAATTCAGCAGGCCAAAGCATTACTGACTTAAAACTTTAATAACATCAATATCAGGTGGCTGGGCTACGCCTACATTAGGTAGTGGTCCGTTTGATAATTCAGATAATGAATAATCCATTTTAACATCGTATCTGCGATCAATTTGAAACCTTAACCATTTCAAAGCCTGATGCCATTTTAATTTTGTTGCATCATCATTACATGTTGCTAATTCATTAGCCGCAGTAGCACCCCAACGTAATTCAGGACAGTGATAGGGTGAAAAACTCATTTCAAATAATCTTTGACGGGCTTGTTCAAGATTTAATTTTACCGGAGCAGATTGCGAATTAGTGTAAGTGATCTGACAAGCTTCTGCAGTTGTTAAATAGGCGTTTAGCATATCTGATTTAATATTTATGCCGCTGTAATCAACTTGCGGATTTCCTGAAGAGTACTTCTTTAAAATATCGGTAGCAGTGTCTTTAAGTTCTTTGAACGAAGTTTTAAGTCTTGCATCACGCGACGGAGTCGAAAATTCTTCCCATTCACCTGAGGTTCCGTAAATATTCAAAGGCAAGCGGTCGATGTGGGATTTTAAATGAACTTTAGTAGTCACAGCTGCATTCACAGAATCGATACGATCCTGAACGCTTTGGCAAAGATCTGCCGTTAAAGATTTCATTTCAGTCATTGGATTAATTTTATAATCACCAGTCGACATCGCAATACGAACATATTCATAGTAAGGATAATTTTGACCATTGTAGGTAAACGGACCGTTTTGCCAATCAGGGCGTGGACTCAAATCAGTTCCAAAATACTGCATTGGACTGAAGTTTTTAATTTCAGAATTTTTTAGTGGAATGATTTTTCCACCTACATAGGAATCTAAGTTTTGATTAAAAGTGCTGCCAACAAGTTTGTAGGGTCTAAAATTTTTAAAGCCCGAACCATGCGTTGGATTACTTCGGATAAATTTAGTCCCATAAAGACCGGAAGTTAATGAATTATCTGGATGCGCATCAATAAAATAAATTTGCCCAGCTGTTGTGATTTTATAAACAATAGCCACGTGACCATTTGGATCATAAATAACCGTACCTGGGCGAATTGACGTTTTATCAATGTTGGCTGAATAGAAATCACTAAACAACATTTCTGATAAATCATCTTCTGAATACAAAGTGCGATAATGGGCTGAATAAACTTCTGATGGCACTGTCTTTGTTAACAATGGAATAGCGTTTTGTAATTGATATGAAGACCCATTTTTTACTGGTAATGCATTTTTTCTTTCAATGATGTTGTTACCAAATCTTGAATATCTAGGATCACGGTTATTGCCTGAAACATTTCTAAGCTGAATATCTGAAGAAAAAGAAAATGGTAAATTATTTTTCCAAGCAAAATAGCCCCGCATAACGTAAGCAAGCTTTGCACAGTCTGCGTGAACTTTAATAGGTGTTGTGTCAGAACCTTTGTACGGATTATTCGGATGGGCTAAACATGATTGTAATGAATTACATTCTCTTTTTTCAACGGCTAGGCCGATGCGCGACACAAATTCAGAAAACGATTTTTCATCGGCTTCAGTCCAAGCTATTTTTTTAATTTTCCAATTCTGAGATGCATTTTGCGCGAGAGTGATTTGCGTAGCTAATAGAATTAAAAAAAATAACTTGATCATGTTGAACCTCATAGGTGGTTGCTAACATAAATTAGAATCCAAGTTAAACGATTGATCTAATAGTTTTTTTTAAAAGTAAAAAATTCATGATTAATTCTTTTACTTTTAAGAAAAGTTAACGACTTCATTGGCGGATAAGATGAGAGGGATAATGACTAAAACCACGAATAAGCTTTTATAGGGACTCATGGATAAATTTTTGCTCATGATTTATGCGAAATCTAGTTAAAAAAGACCAATCCCTATAAATACTTGACGAAAAATGCCAGTCTTATTAGATTCTTAAAACATTAATCGCAGATTAAACACTGCGGGAGTAGCTCAGTTGATAGAGCGATGCCTTGCCAAGGCATAGGTCGCGGGTTTGAGTCCCGTCTCCCGCTCCAAATTTATTTTGGGGCAAAAGCTTAGTTTTCCGAAAAAATCAAAAAGGCAATTCAAATATAATAGCTATTAGGCTTGATGATATTGGGTTTTGTACAAACGTTTTCCACGCACAGCAAAATGGAAAACACTTTGTTTTCTGTTAAATTGTATTTTGTCTGATCTGTGATTATTGTTTTCGTATGACTTATGAATATGTAGATATCCTCGCTGGCGAATATGCGCAGAGAAAAAATTCAAATGACCGCTACTCTGAAAGAGCATTTGCGCAGTCTTTGGGGCTTTCTCCAGGCTACATGAAACTACTTTTTCAAGGAAAAAAACGATTGAGTCTTGCAAGGGCACAAGTGCTCGCTAACCGTCTGGGCTGGACCGAATTAAAAAAGCAGAAATTTCTCAGCGTTGTGGCTGCAAACTCTCTTAAAACCAAAAAACTGCTTAAAGATAAATTAATTTTAAAAGATTCAACATTCTTTGAGATTTCAGACTGGTTTCATTTTGCAATCATCGAACTCATTAAAGTGAATGGCGGAACAACATCATTAAAACAGGTATGCTCTAAATTTAACCTGAGTCAGGTCGAAGCAAAATTTGCACTTAAAAACTTGGTGACTGCTGGTTTGCTTGAGACCACCGATGACAAAAAATATAAATCTCCGAAGCGTTACGAAATGCCTTCCGTATCATCAAAGGGTATTCGAAAATTTCATGGACAAACCCTTCGGTTGGCACTCGCGGCTATCGAAGGTCAATCTTTGGAAAAACGCGACCTACGCAGTCTTACATTGGCCTTTGATCAGGACCGTCTTTTAGAAGCGAAAGAATTCGTTGCTAAATTTGTATCTGATTTTGAGGACCGATTCGGAGGCGAAAACAGAAATTTAAATTCAGTCTATCAATTAAATCTAGCCTTTTTTAGGCTTGATAAGGAGGATCAATGAGAAATGTAACCTGTATTTTTGCGCTGATACTTACGTGCAGTTCATTTGCATTTGCTACTGGCGGAACTGTTGGTAATGGAGGTGACACTTATGCAATTCAGTTTACGAATACAGCAAGAAGGGCTCATGACGAGCTTAAAAATAGAGGTTCTTCACTGATTCAGCTTGAGGTATTTATAAATACAATCAATACCGCTGAGGTTGAATCGACGGATCAACCGCTTTACCTCGATGGATCTCTTAAAGATGCCATTAATTATCCAGACCATAAAAAAATTGTTTTTAATCGAAAGGCTTGGCAAGACGCTAACGAGCGAACACAACTTCTTTTTGTATTGCATGAGTATTTAGGACTTATGGGAGTCAACGACTCTAAGTACAATATTTCAAGCGACGCGCTAAAGATTATCGCTCAATCAAGCCTCATTTGTAGAAGCGTTCTTGAAAACACCAAAATTGAGACTGAACTCAGTGGAAGAGTTGTTCTCGAATTGACGGGATGGCAAGAAGCTAGATGGTCAGATGGCCTCAGGGTTTACAGTATTTATCTTGATGCTACCAATGACCACGTTGATTTCAGCCTTTATTTGTTTGAAATTAATTCTGAATTTGCTTATCAGTCAATTAATACACGTCTACCAAAATCAAAGCCTGAGTTTCGAATTGATTTCAAAGTCGAGACGACACATCAAATCAAAGGTGACCCTGTTCATCAAGTTACTTTCGAATGCGAGTAAACAGTAGCCAATAGCAACAAGGAGAGAATTAAAAATGATCAAATCTATTTCTTTTATAATATTTTTATTTATAGGTGCCCACGCATTCGCGAATTGCACGACTTCTGTCATTTCGGATCCAGTGCTTGGGGATGTCTATTTTAAAGTTCAGCTAGAGAAATCTGATAAACGCACTATTTTCGTGGATGCTTTCAATAAGGATGGTCTTAAAGTTAAGTCATATAAGGGTTATCCAGCTTATAAATCTGATATTAGCAATGGGCTACAGTGGACCGCTGAGAATGTTTATGCGATTGGGGACGCTGGACAGGAAGTAAAGTTAGAAAAAGCACGTCTTGGAATTCTTAAGTTCAATAATACGGGATGGTTATCTCTGTTGTTTTCCTTAAATGGCGGGATTATTGATCCTGCAATTTGTGATTAATTTAACTTCGCTTTCGAAAATTTTGTACATAAACCATTAAGGAGATCCCGCCGTCATGAAAAAAAAATTAAAATATGTTTTATATGTTGCTCTCATTTTGTTTCCTCATTTAAGTTTTGCTGCATGCTACGATCATGAGCTAAGGAATGCTGGGTACGTTATTCATCCACAAGATCAGTTCGATAAACTTGATGAAGCTCTTGCAAAAAAAATGCAGAACGATGAAACGGATTCGAATGGGAATTTAAATTATGCGTTTGCAGGTCAGGGCAGCATACAGCAATTGGGTAATCCTGGTATCTTTCAATATTTAGTCATTGATGATGAACGCACACCGAAAAATGAAATGTACGGTGATGTGGTCTATTTAAGAGATCAACCATATCCTAAAGGGCAGGATGTTGAGATTCGTTGGTACGATAATGGTATTAAGAATATCGTTTATAAACATAAGTGTGCGCTCATTGGCGCATCCAGTCCTAAAAATTCACTCTTACTATAAATTTGGTTGTCATAGGAGGACCACTATGAAGTATAGAATAAAAATTTTAGTTTTTGCATTAATGTTCCCAACTCTGGTGGTGGCATATCCGTCAATCAATGACATCGCGACCTACAAATCAACACTACATACAAATAGTGGTGATGGTTTTGTTAGCGATATTAAAAGAACAATCCTTGATTTCGATTCAAGTAGAAATCTTTATTTGATCAGAACTGAAGTTGAAAATAATGACATTTCACGAGAAAAATGGGTTCCAAGCTACCGGGTATATAAAAAAAATGATGTGCTAGAAATCCTTAGAAACTGTGAAAAAAATAACGGGAAGCGAGAAACAATTCTGGTTCCTGCAGGCTTAATCAGCACGTGTTATTTGAAGGGTGACTCGAATGATAATCATATTTGGATTGCTGATGTCGTATTCGGCTATGCCAAAAAGATTACCAATGCCTCTGTTATGGAACTTAAATCATATAACAGATAGCAAATACAGCCACCCTTCACTAATTATTAGAGTTTGGCTTGGCACTTCGACCCAACGGTTATTAATTTCGTAATGAAGTCATAAAAAATTACTTTTGTGATCTGGCCACCCATGCGATCTTTTCCGTGCATGGCTTCAATTGGATTGGGTTAATTGACAGATCTTTTGAGAACTGTTCAAGTTAACGAGTTGGGGGATCGATGAAATTTTTAACTGTCATTTTAATTTTAAGCGGCTCGATTATGGCATTTGCAGATTGTGGTGTGGAAGGTTCTTTTGAGGAAAGAGTTGCTAGCTGCAACAAAAATCACAAAAGTCTCAAACTTGTTATGTCGAAACAGGGAAGTAACTATTGGTTTAGCCCCCGAACTAAATCTATTTTTCAAGTTGTGGCGGCCTCTGGCTGGAATCAGGCTCTGGAAAATTGTAAGATAAAGAAGGCCCAGCTTGATTTACCGAATTTATACCGTGATTGGAGTTTAAGTATTGCTCAAGAAATGAGTGTTGAAATTACAGAAGTATATCCCTCACTTAATATTTCCCAATCTTATGAACAACGCTATTGGCTGGGTGACTTATTTAATCACCCAACAGGAAAAAAATGGGCTGCCTTTTATTCAACTAAAGGCTTTATTGATAAGTGGTTCCAGGACACTGTTGGTGGTTTGTATTTTGGCGGAATTTGCAGTGTGGTATTAAAGTAGGGAAAAACATATTCGATTTTTGAATTGAGAGACAATGTCAATTTGGATGTATGTAATCGAAGATCATTATAGATAAATTTAGAAAACTGTGAATTTATTATTTATTTTAATAAGAGGT
>JANOOI010000113.1:0-3105 GCA_031421235.1 Bdellovibrio sp. | reverse complement strand
ATATCAACAATAGCTAGATCAAATTTTTTATCAGGCGCACAGAAGGATTTGGCTTCATCAATTCTTTGTGCAGTTACAACATTGAATCCTTTGCGATCTAGCAACCTAAACAGGGCTGTCCTTAAAGTGGATTCGTCGTCTAATATTAAGACTCTCGTTGTTTTCATGAACCTTCCTTCCGTGGTGGGCTCGTATTTGAAGTCATCGCATTAATATCGTAATGGATACATAAATATCTTAATTCACTTTGTCATAAAGGTGTCAAAAAAACTTCGGTGACCGTCAAAATTCAGGACTTTAGAGAGCCCGCCTGTAGCGGAAAGTCCTGCTTTGGAATAAGCACTTTGATTGCGACCCAACCTAAATGGGGTTCGGTTAAATAAACCTGAAAGCCTTGATCCACAAGGCTTTTGTGGATCATTAAAAAAAAGATATTTTTGTTTTTTTGCTCATCATCAAGCGGGCCGCAGTTCCCCTGAACCTCTAAATAAAAATTAATTTGGTCTTGGGAAAATTTAACCTCGATCAGACCTATAAATTGGGATTTGAAGCTTTTCTGCTTTTTGATTAGCTCGGTAAAAAATCCAAAAATAAGATTTACTGAATCTTTAAAAATTTGTTCATAAACAACTAGTTGGCCTAATTGCTCCAATGCAGTCTGATCGTAAACGACTTTAATATTTTCAGCCTTTGTCTGCAGTTGATTCATCTGTAAGATGTCTAAAAATATTTGTTCAAAGGCAATTAACTTCTTTTCTTCTAGATGCGGTGATTTTCTTGAAAAAACCAATAAATTTTCAATAATTGATTTCATTCTCAGCGCAGCAGTCAGCATTGTCGAAAGATCTTTTTGTAATTCATGATCTTTGGCTAAATCCATCTGCATGATTTGCAAATAAGAAATAATGCCGCCCAAAGGATTATTTAACTCATGTGCGATTGAACTTGAAATAAGACCCAGTTCTTTCATTTTTGCAGTTTGAGTCATTCGCTGTTCGATCAATTTTTCTTCAGTGATATTCGTATAATAGTGAACCCAATTCAAAGGTGCATCGTTGATACGGTCCAAGGGTTCAGACTGAATTGAATAGTATTTATTTTGATTTTCAACATCAAAACGCTCACCGAAATGACAGCCAATACAGGGTTCAGATCTGCCAAACAAAGCTTCATAGCATTTATTATTTTTTGATTCAAATTGTCTAAATGACTTATTTGATTGGTGAATAGTATAGTTCTTATCAACCACTACTAACGGATGTTCCGTGGTGTTAAAAGCAGTTGTAACGATTTGTTCGATTTTATAAAGGTTTTCGACGGTTTCAGATTTAAGAAAATTAAACTGAAGTGCATCAGTAATTTTTTCAAAAAAATCAAGATCACTTTTCTTAAAAACTCTAGCATCGCCTTTAACAAAATAGACTTTGTGTTTATGACACATTTTACTGTGATAATAATTTTTAATTTGGGTTGATAAATCTTTTTCAAACGTACTGATTAGGTTTTCAGGAATAATTTTAATCCACGTTGCCGCTGTTGTCACCGGAACTAATTCATTTAATCGCGTTTCGATGCGCGCAACGTCTGATTCAGAAGAAATGGCATACAATATTTTACGTAAGGATTCGATTTTGTTGTTTGCATCTAGGATTTTTAAGCGACGTTCGTTGATTTCAATCTGATGAAGAGATATTTTATTTTCTAGATCGGTGCGGATATTTTCATATTCACGGTTTAAGTCTCGGGCAACTTTAAGTAAGCTCTGATCCTGGCTTTCCTGATCGATTTCGGCTAGTAAATCCATGATCGTGGTCATGGTTATATCTTCCGCAGCCATCGTTTTTTGAATCTGCAACTGATTATAGATTTCAAAATGACTGAAAGCCGTATCGGCTTCAAAAAAAGCAATGCTGCGTTTGTGATCCGTATTAAGTTTCGATGTAAGATGATATTTATTAATAAAATTATAATCAAAAATAAGTAGATCTTTTTTTTGTAATCGGGATAGCGAATCAACAGTTGTATAAAGTTCAACTAAATCTGAATCGAATTTTTTGTAAAAAACACTGTCCTCGCTAATTAAAGCAACCCGAGTATTTAAATTCGACATGTTTTGATCAGCTCACTATGGCTTGAAACAGTAAAATGGGGTTGCAACTGTGGATCAATTGGGTAAGCCCCACGATCTTCACCGAAAGCAAAATAACAAGCCCATGCGCCAATCAAACGGGCATCTTTTATTTCTGAACTTAAAGAATTACCAATGCAAAGTAGATTTTCTGGTTGGATATCGTTTTCAGAAATAATCGCGGAAAAAGCGTCAAACTTTCTTTTTTGAAGGAAACTATCGATAATAAATATTTTTTTAAAATAGTGAGAAATATTTAATGATTTAATCTTAGCCATCTGAGCATCTTCAAGGCCAGCGGTGACTAGGAAAAGTTCATAGTTTGTTTTTAGCTGATCTAAATTATTTTGAGCATCTGGTAAAAGTGGTAATTGAATGGGTATTGCGGGGTGATAGAAAGCCTTATTAGCTAAGTCTAAACATTTCAAAGTCTTATCAGTGCCATATTCAGTGGCCAATTTTTTAAAAACATCTCTGTGAGATATTGTTTTAACCCATTCTTGGCGCAATTTTTCACACTCATCTAGACCTAGCTTTAATCCATGGTCTTGCAGGATACAAAAAGCCGCCTGTGAAGCCATTGGCGAAAGTAACCTTGTGGTATCAAGAAGAGTGTCATCTAAATCAAAGGCAATAGCGCGGATTTTCATACTTAATTCAGTGTGCCGCCAAAGTCACAATTTGCCTAGTTTTAAAAAAAAATCGGCTGACGAAGGGCATTGAAATTGGTTTAATAACAGCATGATAAAAACAACTGCCATAGTTTTAGCTGGTGGGCAGGGCACTCGTATGAAAAGCCCGTTGCCAAAAGTATTACATCCTGTAGCTGGTCAGCCGATGATTGCTCGAATTATTTCGCAATGTCAGAAAGCTGAAATAGATGAAATCCGTTTGGTTGTCGGCCATGGCCAAAATCTTGTGAAAACTGTTGTTGAACCTTTTGGTGTTTCAACTTTTATTCAAGAAAAACAATTAGG
>JANOOI010000112.1:0-2463 GCA_031421235.1 Bdellovibrio sp. | reverse complement strand
TCCTTCAAAAATAACTTTATTCATGTGGATTCTTAATTTATTATTTAAATCGATAGATTGCTGAAGCTTTTCACCACTTGGCAGTGCATAGCGAATTGTTGACCTGTAAGTTGTACTGTTGGGAACGAATGAATCTGGACTCATTAAGATTTCTACTTCAAATGGCATAATTGTCGAATTATTAGTGATACCCTTACAAGTTAGGCTTCCAGCATGACTAAACGTAGACAAAAACAGAATAACAAAAAAAAGTTTCATTTTTTCTCCAAAAAAATATTAATTACTGAGCACCATCGGCGATCCATTTTCGTAAAGCTTCAATTTCAACACTCGTAAGTGCTGAATAGCCTTCTTTTTCTGGAGGCATTCTTTTGTGATCAGAACGTTCTACTGCAATAATCAATCCAGATTCATCTGGATACCCCGGTAAAACTAATTCCAACGGAGAATTTAATAAGTCCTCTCGTGATAACAAAACTTGATAAGCTGAATTACCGACCGAATGACAAGTCACACATCTTGAAATAAACACATTCTTATAAATTGATTCATAGTTAGCTTGAATTGGTTCTTTTGGTTCACTTAATTGCTGATTCGAATCTAAATTTTTAAATGCCGTAACATTGTAGTCACGGCATCCTAAAAAAAATAAAAAAGAAAGAACAAATAAGCTGATCTTCATAATTATTTAATAAACTCGGTTGAAATAAAAGTTCCATCAAAATCAACATAAACATTGAGTGTTAATGTGCTTTCAGAAGATTTCATCTGAATAAGTGCCACAGGCTTTCCGTCAAGCTGACCTTTTGTTAATGCGATTGTCGTTAAAGCTGTATAAAAAGGTTTTACATTAGCGTCAGTTTCTCCGTTTTCTAAAACGTAATGTAAACCATTTTCTATAAGTGTAACTGCATCTACCCCAGTCCATCCGTCGTCTGGGCCTGCATTACCACCAGGAAGTACATTAAATGATAACGGCTTACCGTTAACATCATACACTACATCCATTTGTAACGCTTCACCAGAAGCCGGCTGTGTTTGTGAAACACGAACTTTAAAGTAAGCCGGGACTTGATTTTCAATAATTGATAATTCCATTTTTGCAGTTTTTGATAGAAATGATGCATCAATTTTATTTAAACTGACTAAACGATCGATTCTGTGCGCTGTGAGTTCAATAGCTTTTGCTTTTGCAATGCCTGTTGCGACCTGTTGCGCTGTTGATATTTGTGCAGCTGCTAAAATCCCGATCACTAATCCTAATATTTTTGATTTCATTTTTTTCTCCGTTGTTAATTGTTTTTTTATCGAAATTACTTACAGTTATTTGATTTAAAAGCTTCAGGGTCCAAAGCCATTTGTGCATAAGTTATGCCAACACTTCGCATATCTTGGTCTGTCACTTTTGCGCTAGTAAAAATATCTGAAACAATATCATGTAACATGTGATTGTTATCAAAAGATGCTGAAATTTTTGAAAATCTTTTGTAAAAAATAGGTGCTACATTTTTTGTTTCTGGCATCATATCAAAATACGCTGAATCTGGTAGATCACTTATCAGTTCCCAAAATTCATTTGTGACTTGTTCAACGGCTGCATCTCTTTCTAAAATTGAAGGCCTCATTAATGCTTCATACAATTTTATTTGAAACCAATGGTAAGACCAAATAAGTAAATTAAAACTTGGAAATTTTCTTCTAAATTCTTTAGAAAAATAATGCCCGTCCATAAATAACATCGTCTTGCAAACGTCAGTAATGGCAATACGCTTGTTAGCATTGTACTGGACAAAAATATCTTGAACACGCGAATCCATGGCTTGTCCGCGATCAGAGGATGTTGCTAAAACATCAAGTACATACTGATGAAGTAAGTGCGACCAGTCAAAGACATCAACCATCATTGGAAATGTAAAAACGTACTTTGGTGCGATTTCGTCTTCATCAACTTTTATGGTTGGAGGGTTTTTTAAAATCTGCATCACTTCTGATAAAATTTGTTTCTCAAACGCCTGGGGATCCGTGATTTGACCTCTGTTATGAATAAGTCTTTCGTAGACCAATGCATGTCCGTAGTCGAACGCAAAAAGTAGATTTTGAGCTTTCGGATACATCTGGCCAAATTTGTAGGCTTCAGCTGGCTGCGGGAACCAAGTGGGACCAGCAATAACAGTGTTTGAAACAAGTAAAAAGCTAAGCACTATTAACAAATTTAAAATAATTTTCATTTGTTACCCCGATCAACAAGGACCATGTGGGTTTCATTCCAGCGGTAACGTATTTTTGCTTCAGTCGGAAGCATGATCGTGGGATCACTAATTTCATAATAAATATACGTATCCCAATTTTCTTCTTTACCGCCGGTATCAGGCCAGCCTGGCTTAATTGGACCTTGGCAACTAAAGTCATTTGCTACTAAATAAATTTTTAAAACTAGATTTGGAAGTAGTGGTGTTGGATCAC
>JANOOI010000111.1:0-6476 GCA_031421235.1 Bdellovibrio sp. | reverse complement strand
CGTTTTGATCCAGCTGATCAGCCCATTGTAATCATAGCTGTTAATTCCGATATGAATCCTGCAGACCTTTATGATGTTGCAAATGAACAAATAAAACCGCTTTTTGAGCGCTTACCAGATGTGGGTTTAGTTCGCCTTGTAGGTGGGCAGAAAAAAGAAATTCAAGTTCTTGTAGATAAAAAGAAATTACAAGACCGTGAACTATCAATGGTTCAAGTCGCAAAAAAAATTGAAGAAACATCAAAAGATATTCCAATTGGTAAATATGAAACTTCAGAAAAAGAAACTATTTACAGAGCTGTCGGTGAATTTACATCAATAGATCAGATCAAAGATGTGTCAGTTAGCTTCGTGGGATCTGATCGCCCTGTTAAATTATCTGAAATTGCTGAAGTCAAAGAAACCTTAGCTAAGGCTCAACGTTTTTCATCAATAAATGGCCAGAACTCTTTATTTTTACAAGTGTTTAAACAATCAGGTGCAAATACGGTTTCCGTCGCAGATCGGGTTAAAGCTGAAGTTTCTAAAGTGAATGAATTTTTAAAACTAAAAGAGATCAAAGCAGAAGCCGTCACTGTGCGTGATGGATCTGTACCGATACGACTAAATGTGCAAGATGTTCGTGAAAGTATTTTTATTGGAATAATACTTTGTATCGTTGTTGTTTTCTTTTTTTTAGGGTCTGCAAAATCAACTTTTATTACTGGGCTAGCACTACCTAATTCACTGCTTGGTGGATTTATTTTAATGTACGCTATGGGCTTTTCGATCAACATTATGACATTGATCGCACTATCCCTAGCCGTGGGTTTACTGATCGATGATGCCATTGTTGTTCGTGAAAATATATTTAGACACATGGAAATGGGAAAAGATGCAAAAACAGCAGCACTAGAAGGCACAAAAGAAGTCACTTTAGCTGTTGTCGCAACGACTTTAGTTGTTATTGCAGTATTTGGCCCTATTGCTTTTGTTCCAGGGATTGTAGGTCAATTTTTTAAACAGTTTGGTTTAACTGTTGTATTCACGATGATTATTTCTATTTTTGATGCTTTTACTGTGGCTCCGATGTTGTCGGCTTACATGGTGAACAAAAATGGAATACACGGCGAAAAGAAATCCGATAATTTTATCAGTCGAATTTTAAAATCATTTGATCGCTTTCAAACTCGGATGGAAGATCAATACGAAAAGGCTTTAAAGTGGACGATTGGTCACAGAAAAACTGTTTTAGCATCAGCTTTGGTATTTTTTATATTCACCATGTTTCTAGCAAAATTTATCCCGAAAACATTTTTGCCACCGGCTGATATTGGTGAATTTTCTGTAACGGTTGAAAAACCAGTCGGTACATCTTTAGAAGCGACACTTCAGTTTTCAAAACAAGTTGAGGCTGTTTTAAAAACGATTCCTGAAATTGATTTGTTAGCGTTAACAGTTGGTTCTGCACAGTATGAATCAAATAAATCAGATTTTTATGTGCACTTAGTACCAAGTAAAAAAAGAAAAATCACAACAGGCAAAGTTAAAGATAAAGTTCGTGAGGCTCTTAAAAAGTTTAATAATGAATCAATCATTGCTGTGACTGATGTGGATATTAGCGGAGCCGGCCAGAAACCGTTAAATTTATACATTGTGGGTGATGATTTAAACGAGTTATCAACTTTTGCATTAGCCCTTCAGAAAAAAATCGCTCTGATCCCAGGTTTGATTGATGTTGATACGAACTTTAGATCTGGCAAGCCTGAATACCGTATTGTTTTTGATCGTGAGCGTTCAGAGGCCTTAGGTATATCCACTGTGGTAGCCGGTGCCGAATTACGATACCGCACTGAAGGTGCGCTGCCAGCTGTGTACAGAAAAAATGGAATTGAATACGATGTGCGTGTAAAATTTATTGATGCCGAAATGGATTTGGAAAAAGAATTTGCAACCACTACAGTGCCGAATCAAAATTTTAATATGGTGCCTTTATCTAAAGTAGCGACAGCAGAAAAAGTTGTGGGGTTTTCACAGATAAATCGTCAAAATAAGGGACGATTTATTGCGATCAGTGCAAACTTGGGAACGGGCGGGCAGCTGGGCGGTGCTGCTGCTGAAATTGAAAATCTGTTAAAAAGTGAAATGAAACCCCCATTAGGTGTGAGCTATAAATTTGAAGGTCAGGCTCAAGATTTTATTGATTTGATCACGAACATGACAATTGCAATGGGCTTAGGGGTTTTATTTATCTATCTAGTGCTTGCTTCGCTTTATGAAAGCTTTGTAACTCCGTTTACAATTTTATTGGCATTGCCATTAGCTATATCAGGAGCTTTTGCAGGATTATTTATTTTTGGTAAATCGATTGATATTTTTTCAATTATTGGTTTGATTTTACTTTTGGGTGTTGTTGCCAAAAATTCCATACTGTTAGTCGATTACACGCAGCAGATGATGCGAGAAGGAATGTCGTTGAACGATGCGATCATTCGCGCAGGCCGTATTCGTCTACGTCCAATTGTGATGACATCACTTGCGCTGGCGGCAGGTATTTTACCGATCGCTATCGGTATGACAGCTTTGGGTGCCCAACGACAATCAATGGGTGTAGCGATTATTAGTGGTGTAATCAGTTCAACATTACTGACATTGATCGTGGTGCCAGCGGCTTACGGTTACATTGAACAGTTTAGACTGTGGACCAGATCAAAGTTGATATAAGTTTTTGAATTTTTGTATAGATTGGAGTTTTTGATTAAAAAGACTCCAATCGTCATTTTCTGCAATCTGGTTCCAAATCTGTTCGATTTCTTCAATCAATAATGTTTCAGGTTTTTCTAATTTAAAATAATCACTGGACTGAATTGATTCATTTATGACAGAACCCGCGTCTAGCAGTTTTTTAAGTTCTTGAATGTCGGGGTGATTCAAAAACTGGATAACTAAAGAGTTTTTAAAGACAGGGTTTGTGCTTTTTTGGGCTGAGTGCAGACCATAGAAAGCTAATTCATAACCAATTGAAATATCTGACAGACCTTTATAAAAAAGTTGAACTGCTGTTTCTGTTTCTAATGTAGTTTTAAGCTGAATGTTTAATTTATTTTGAAAAGATTTTTTAAATTTTTCATGAAAAAGTTTTTCGAAGTTGTCTAAGTCATGTTTTGAAGAAAAATCAGGATAGGCCTTTTCAAGGCATAAACCTAACTGGGCCAAATTCCACAAAAGACTTTCTGGCTGACGACCGAATGAATACAAACCAGAATGATCAAAATAGGCCGCTGTAAAATCGGGATCGTAAGTCGGCAAAAAGCGATAAGGCCCAAAATCAAATATTTCACCGGTGATATTAATATTGTCTGAATTAAGAACACCGTGAACAAAGCCAGCAGTCATTAACTGTGCCGCTTGTTCAGCTAATCTTTCACTTACACATTGAAATAATATTTCGGCGTGATTTTTTTCAGAATTTATTTTTTTCAATTGATCAGGATAATAATTTTCTAAAACATAAACAGTTAATTTTTTAATTTGATCAATTTGATTGATGTAAGCCAAGCGCTGAAAAGTTCCGATACGTATATGCCCCCTGGTCATGCGGGTAAGGACTGCGGAGCGGGTGGGGCTTGGTTCGTCGTGACGAATTAGATTTTCACCAGTTTCATAGATACAAACTGTTTCGCTGCAAAAAGTTCCGTAAAATTTCAGCATTTCTGTAGCTAAAGCTTCTCTGACGGCGCCTTTTAAAGTAAGTCGTCCGTCGCCTTTTCGGGAATAAGGTGTCTGCCCAGAGCCCTTAGTGCCCAGATCAAACCATTCGTTATTGTGTTTAAATTGGGCGTACAAAAAACCACGCCCATCACCAATATCTGGATTGTAATGTCTGAACTGATGCCCGTGGTATTTAAGCGCTAATGGGTTTTCGATGTTTTTTTCTAAAGGCTTAAAATTCCAAAAATTTTCATGGGGAATTTTTTTAAGTGGATGATCTGAGGATGCTTTAGAATTTAAGTAACGTAATATTTGTTGTGGAAATGGGGCTGGTATAACTTCGTCATAAAAGTCAGGACCGAGTTCGTAAATTGGTGGTTTTAAATCTAAAGTGATAGATGACATGATCTCAACTACATCTCATAAATCTTATTGAAAACCAAATGAAAATAGCTAGTATGTTGGATATGAACATATCTTTAAGGAGTTTTTATGAATAGACGCTCATTTTTCGGTTCTCTTGTGACAGTCACAGGCGTGGCTTTGATCTTACCACTTATTGCAAACGCAGAACGTAAACGCGGTGGTGGTGCAGCTGCTGCTGGTGCAGGACCAAAACTAGTTGATCCAAAAGATGGTCAAGCCAAAGCTGTTAATTACGTTCACAACACATCTGAAATTAAAGATAAAGCCTTAATGACTGATCGTGCAGGTGTAAAATTCGCGGATCAACATTGTAAAAACTGTGCTTTTTACACTGGCGATAAAGAAACAACAGTTGATGGTAAAAAAGCAGCACCTTGCCAAATGCCATTTGCATCAGGAAAAGTTGTAGCAGCAGCGGGCTGGTGTACGACGTGGGCTAAGAAAGCATAATTTTATTAAGCCAAAGTTATTTGTGAAGTATTACGGAGTGCTACGATCTTAAAGCGCGACGTAATACTTTACCAACATTCGTTTTAGGAATTTCAGTTCTAAATTCAACATGCTTGGGTATTTTATAATTTGTCAGATACTGCTTAGTGTGTTGAATAATTTCATCAGCTGTTAAGCTTTCATCTTTTTTAACGATAAATATTTTTACAACTTCACCGGAATGCTCATCAGGTACACCAATAGCAGCAGCTTCAAGAACTTTTGGATGCTTCATGACAGCATCTTCGACTTCGTTAGGGTAAACATTAAATCCTGAAACAAGAATCATATCTTTTTTACGATCGACAATTTTAACGAATCCGTCTTTATCCATGGTGGCGATATCACCTGTAAAAAGCCAACCCTCTTTGAGAACATTGTTAGTCTCATCAATTTTGTTGTAATAGCCTTGCATCACTTGGGGCCCTTTAACACAAAGTTCTCCGGGCTCACCGGTATGGGTCACATCATTTCCAGCTTCATTAATTAACTTAACATCAGTACCTGGTAAAGGCAGACCAATTGTCCCCACTTTGTCTGTGCCATCGATCGGATTGCAACAAACTACCGGCGAGGTTTCTGTTAAACCATAACCTTCAATAACATCAGTTCCAGTCGCCGTTTTCCATCTTTCTTTGACGGCTGTTTGTAAAGCCATGGCACCAGCTACAGAAATTTTTAAATGAGAAAAATCAACTGACTTAATATCTTTATGTAAAGCGAGCGCATTATACAAAGTATTTACGCCAGTCATGATCGAAAATTTTTCAGATTTCATTGTTTTAATAAAAGTCGGAATATCACGTGGATTTGTAATTAAAATATTACTTGCACCGTATCTCATGAAAGCAAGGCAGTTCACGGTCAAAGAAAAAATATGATACATCGGAAGTGGGGTTAAACAAATTTCTTCCCCTTCTATTAATTTAGGCCTCATCCAAGCACAAATCTGTAACATGTTAGCGATAATATTTTGATGAGTCAGTACAGCGCCCTTTGACACACCAGTTGTACCACCTGTGTATTGCAAAAAAGCTGTGTCTTGAGATCCAATTTTGGGTTGTAAATATGTTTTCTGTGCGCCCAGTGCTAAAGCCTCTTCCCATGAGTGATGCTTGAACTGATATGGAGGAACCATTTTTTTAACTTTTTTTAAAACAAAATTAATCAGTTGTTTTTTTGGAAAACCTAATTGATCGCCGACCTCTGTGACAATAACATTTTTGATAGGAACATCATTTTGAATTTGCTGATATAAATGGGCAAATTGAGCTAAAATCACTAACGTCGTAGCCCCTGAATCAGTGAACTGATGTTTCATTTCCGGAGCAGTGTAGAGAGGGTTGGTGTTAACGACAATTAATCCAGCTCGCATTGCGCCAAACATGGCAACAGGGAATTGGATCACATTTGGCATTTGAATGGCAATTCTATCACCTTTTTTTAAACCTAAAGTATTTTGTAAGTAAGAAGCAAACTGTCCCGACAGGCGATCAAGATCATTATAAGTGATACCGATCCCAAAATTTTTGAAAGCGGTTTTAGATCTAAACTTTCTGACGGATTCATCAAGAACTTCAAGAATATTTGTATATTCATCAAGTTGAATGTTTTCGGGAACAGTTTTCGGGTATTTTTTGATCCAAATTTTATCTGCAGTCTTATTCATATTTTTTTCCATGTCATTAGTGTAACTAAAACTTGAAAAAGTTGAAGATAAAACGTCATAATGAAATCATGATTAGGACTTTTTATGATATTAAGATCTGGATGTTATTGGCGTGTCTATTTCAAGTAGTGAGTATGACATCCTGCACACCTAAAAAACAGGATGCTGTACCTATTGGTACAAAAAATGATGACAGAATCTT
>JANOOI010000110.1:0-1803 GCA_031421235.1 Bdellovibrio sp. | reverse complement strand
ATAATGAAGAGCTTTTGATGTTTGCGGACTTTTTGTATTTTAAAATAAATTTTAAGATTTAAGATTTTAAAACTTTGTTAAAAATTTAATCATAATTAATCAAACAATCTTAAGGAAGCAATATTTATCACTTTGCTTCTTCTACAAATTTGCAATAGCACCTTGATCAGGATACCGTTAACTGTTATGAGAGGTAAAACTGGGAGGTAATCACTTCCGTAATACAGGACGATAAGTAATTAAGAAGATACTAACGGATTAAGGGACTGTTCATTAACATTTATAATATAACTAATAGTTGTTTGACATTCAAACTAATAAGTAGTTAATCATGCAATTAATAAATCTTTTATATTAAAGCTTATAAACAGTTAAAATCTATAATCTTAATTATTTGAAAATTAAAATGCAACAATTACCAGTTCCAGTTGCCAACTTTCCAGATAAGCCAAAGCCATTGATATTGCATGTTTCTAACGAAGACTACATCACCTATTTCAAGGTTAACAAGATTTTGTATCCTTCTCACTTCATACAGAACTCTGCTCTAAAGTATGTGGCACTTTAGAAAGGTCCGGTATTGTTTGAGCCAAACTCTGCTAAGCCTGATGAAACCTGCTAAAAATTGCTCAAAAGTCATGCATACAGATCTTTAGAAGAAACTCTCTTCAAATCTTCACATTTCTACACCTATTTCATCCCAAATGAGAAAAAATTCAACATGATAATGCTATCTACGTTAACTCATGAAGGATTGTACACTATGACCAGAAAAATTGCGGTTTAGATTAGCCAGAATAACCAACAAATAGAAGTAGAAATTCAAGCTGCAAAGAACGCTTTGATCCAAGAAGAACTGATCTACAAAACAAGATTTGTAGCTGAGTATGGTGTTTCTCCTGGTGTTTAAGTTCCTACAAGATATAGATCAAGAGGTCGGAATGGACTTCCGTTTTACTAAGAACTCCTATCAAGACTAATTGAGCAAAATGATGTTGAAAGCATAAGGAAGCATTTCTTTACAAAAAGCAGAGGAAGTTGTGAAGTAAAGTTTCAAGAGTTCAAAATTGTGGACGGATTTCTATACGTCAAAGTTAATTTCTCTCATGACTACATCTTTTCACCTAAGCTTTTCCTATTAAATCAGAATTTATTTGACAGACTTAACTTAGATGCTAGTAATTTTACAAAACCCATAGGTGAAGCAGTTTTTAAAATTAGAATGTACCAAAGGTTCTGGCACTCTGACCCTTACATCGTTCAAATACCTTACATCAAGTACAATTCTATAATCAATGCCATGCCTACGTTTTTAAAGTTTGCTAGATTTACAGCAGGGCCATTGCCTTTCACTCAACTACCCTAACAGCTGATTTTGTAAGAAAGAGATCCTGTACTTGAGTAATTATTTGCAGCCTCTTAAAGCAGAATCTTATCTAACTTTCAACCTCATTTTGATTTGTTGAGACAAGATGTTATTTCTTAACAAATAATTAATGCTTTTGAACAATCTGTAAGTTTATTTAAGTTGTAACTTTTTTAGATGCATTAACATGATATGTCAGAGGTAAACAACTCTTTCAATCTACCACAAAATCTTTCTAATGGGCAAGGTATTTAAAATCAAATGAATGCCTAACCATAAATGCCATTGAACAATAATCAGTTGCCTTGGTAATTCCTATTTGCTAGATATCAAAGGGGGGAGCTTTCATAAGCAGAGTACAAAGACTAATTTGATGGTACCACATAGCCAGTGATATATACTGCCATTGGATCTAACTTTAACATAATTGATTTTAA
>JANOOI010000109.1:0-6489 GCA_031421235.1 Bdellovibrio sp. | reverse complement strand
AAGGGCATTTATCGGGGGCAGTTTCAAATAATCACACCGTAAATTTTCATGAACTAAGTTTCCTCTAACCCTTGATCGCCTACGGCTTTAAAAGCCGCTTTAACTTTTGCACTAACAGCACTGCTTTTTTGAAATTTTTCCAGAAAAATATAAATCACTGGGATCACATACAACGTTAAAAAAGTTGAAAACAAAACTCCGAATATAATGGTAATAGCCATTGAACGGGTCAATTCAGCCCCTTCGCCGGTCGCAATCGCAGTTGGCACTGCTGCAGCCACAGTGGCGAAAGATGTCATTAAGATAGGCCTTAAGCGCGTTGGGCCCGCAGCCATCATAGAATCAAAAGCATTCACATGAGACTTATCGCGAACACCATTTGCAAATTCAACAAGAAGAATCGAATTCTTTTTCACGATTCCCATTAATAATAATAAACCAATCATCGAATAAATATTTAATGATTGCCCGGTAATTAATAGCCCGAAAAAAGCACCAGCCACGCTGTATGGCAATGCCATTAATATGGTGATCGGATCAATGAAGGAATTAAACTGAGCAGCTAAAATCATGTAGGCCACAACAAGTCCTAAAACTAAAGCTAGAATTAAACCCTGAAATGATTCTTGTTGTGACTTAGATGTCCCAAATTCTTCGATAAAATATCTGGGTTTTAAAATTTCTTTGGCTTTTGATCTTACAAAACCTAAAGCTTGATCAGTTTTTACACCTTTTTCTAAATTAGCAAACACTGAAATTGATCGTAATCTGTTTTCGCGGTTAATTTGCTGTAAAGTTTTTTCATTTTTGAAATCAACAATGCGGGAAAGTGCTACAAAATTACCGCGTGTGTTTGAAACAAAAAGTTTTTCTAAATCTTTAACTTGATCGTTAGTTTTTTGCAGATCGACACGAATGTCATATCGTTTACCACCATCAGCATACTGACCAACACGCACGCCACCAATCATGGCATTAATTGTTTGCGCTACACTACTAATACTTACGCCAGATGCATTGGCCGTATCACGATTTGGCAAAATTTGAATTTCAGGTAAACCTAATTGTAAATTAGAATCAATATCAGTCATTAAACCGCTTTTTTTCAGCTCCTCAATTAACTGATCAGCTTGCGCTGTTAAATCGACCCATTCTGGGCCTTTTAAAACAAATTCCACAGGGTATCCCCGCCCACCACCACCGAAACCACGGGCTGTGGGATCTTGAATCGAAATTCGACTGCCTTTACCAATAATTTTCATGATTTCTGCTCTGGCTTCTTTAATAAAATCATCCTGAGAAATTTTTCTCTCTCTCTTAGGCTTTAATGAAACAAACATCATAGCCACATTTGATTCTGAACCACCGCCACCGAAACCACCAATACTTAAATACACTTGTTTAACGTTTGGATTAGCTAATAAATATTTTTCAATGAGCTGTGATTTTTCGTTAGTCACTTGAAACGAAGTGCCTGTTGGCAAATTTAAACGGGCCCGCAATAATCCTGATTCTTGCGCCGGAGTAAATTCACGCGGGATGTGTTTCATAATTGCAAAACTGGCGATCAGTAAAACAAATGACCCGATTAAAGTTTTCCAACGATGAGTCATCGCCCACTTAAGACTTACTTCATATATTTTTTCTGTTGCTTCTAAAATTTGATCAAATGCACGACCAATTTTTGTGGTTCTTACACTGTGCTGAACAAAAGTTGCACAACGCATCGGCGTAATTGTTAAAGCCTCGATTAATGATAAAAATACAGCAAATGAAATTGTTATTCCGAACTGCAGAAAAAATTGACCGATAATTCCTTCCATAAAAGCTACAGGTAAAAAGATAGCAATAACAGCAGCTGTGGCTGCCAGGGCGGCAAACGCAATTTCACGAGCACCAATAATAGCTGATTCAATTTGATTTCTACCTTTTTCATTGTGCCTAAAAATATTTTCTAAAACCATAATCGCATCATCAACAACAATACCAATTGCCAGCGTTAAACCCAACAATGTGAATGTGTTTAAAGTAAATCCTAAGAAATAGAGCGCGATAAATGTTCCTAATATTGAAGTTGGAATTGATAATAAAACATTTATTGTCGCAGTAAAACTGCCTAAGAAAAACCAACATACAAAAGCTGTTAAAATCACTGCTAGAATTAAATGAGAATTTAATTCAGCAATTGATCTTTCAATAAACTGAGTCGTATCAAAATTAATGCTGATTTTTATACCTGGTAATAAGTTATTTTCTAATGCTTTTATTTTTTCCTTTATAGCTTTTGCCACGGCTACTGCATTTGTACCCCGTTGCTTTTTAATACCTATGCCCACTGACATCGTCTGATTAAACCTTGATAATCTTTTATCATCGGCTAAGGCTAATTGAATATCAGCAACATCTGATAAACGCACACGATTTGCGGGATCAGTGACAGTTTGCCCAGCCCGTTTTGAAACAGTGATGTTTCTAAATTCTTCAATGGTTTTAGCTTCACCTTTGACACGCACATTGAATACACTTTTATTATTGTCAACTTGACCGCCAGGCAGTTC
The DNA here is from genome assembly GCA_031421235.1 of Bdellovibrio sp. Lineage (GTDB taxonomy): Bacteria > Bdellovibrionota > Bdellovibrionia > Bdellovibrionales > Bdellovibrionaceae > Pseudobdellovibrio. The sequence continues at coordinate 3,931 of JANOOI010000109.1, read as the reverse complement.
GTTATGTTCACTTCGAATAGTGTCAATCACATCTAAAACGGTAATGTTGTATTTTTTTAATTTTTCAGGGATGACTTGAACTTTTAAAATAGGATCGGTGAAGCCGCCTAATATGATGTCACCAGCACCTTTAACCGATGTAAATTGGTCTTTTAAATATTCTTGGGTGTATTTCATTAACTCACGACGATCACCTGAATCACTAGTCACAGCCAGCCAGATTATAGGCTGATCATCAGGATTTGATTTGGTAATCACTGGTGGATCAATATCTTTTGGCAGACGTCTTTGGGCTTGTGAAACTTTCGTTTGAACTTCTTGAACTGCTGCATCGATATTTCGATCTAAATCAAATTCAATCGATATATTTCCGTTACCACTACGACTTGATGAACTAATACCTTTAATGCCCTCAAGTGTTGTTAACAAATCCTCAATAGGTTCAACAACGTTTGTTTCAATTACTTCAGGTGATGCGCCTTCAAGACTGACTGAAATATTTACTGAAGGAAAATCCACATCCGGGAACTGACTGATACCTAATCGTGAAAAAGAAATCGCACCAAAGACCATCAAAAATAACATGATCATCCATGCCATAACTGGATTTTTAATTGAGATATCTGAAAGGCGCATGCTAGTCTCCTTAGTATGGACCGCTTCAGTATTAAAAATAAAAACAGATTAAACAAGAAATTGCTCATGAATAAATTTAAATTTCTTTGTATTATATCTGTCTGCGGTATTCTATTTCAACCGGTTCATCTATGGTCAGCTGTAAAGCCAAAAATTACTGTTAGTGACGATAACTTGATAAACATGATCAACGCGCAAAGTCTTACTCGAAGACAAACGGAAATCAATTTATTGAATCAAAATTATGTCACCGAACAATTTTTGCAAGATTATCGCTGGACTCTTGGTCTAGATATGTACAATGAAAAAGATAATACAAAATCGACATCATCTTTTATACCGCTTAATACAGAGCGGGATTATTATTCTTTATTTCTAGACAAAAAATTTGTTACCGGCACAGACTTCACCATAAGTTACATTCATAGCAACACAACACGAAATACTTTTGATTCGAACATTTCTTCAAATAAAGCTTCACAAAATTTGGTTGTACTTAGTCTTAGTCAAAATATATTCCCGACATTGTTTTCTGCAAAAGATTACCTTAGTTATAAATCGATTGAAATGAATAATGATAGGATTAGTTTACAAAGCAAATTTGATCAATTTGAAGTTCAAAAAAATATTGTTGATCTGTATTGGAAAATTAAAGCCATTCAGGTTTCGGTCGAAGAAAATAATTTTCTGATGAAAAAATATGACAACTTAGTTAAAACTATCCAAAGACGCAAAAGAAACAGCACGGCCAGCGCCGGAGAACTTGAGCAAGCGTTGGCAGAATACGAATTAAGAAAACAAAGTCTACTAGTAGACAAGCAAACCCTTGATAAATATTTAATTGATTTTAAAACTGAATTGAATATTTCACAACATCAGCCCCTAACAATCGATCCAAAAACTTTAGTTGTGCAATTACCGACTGACTTCAAAGGTGATATTCAAAATCTAAACCGCTATAAACTTCAAAAATTAAAAGCAAGCTCTGCTGATGCTGAATATGAGGCTAACAAATATAACAGTTACCCGACTTTAGATGTTTACGGAGAATACACCCAAAGTGGCGTTGATCCAGATCAGTCCGAATCTTTCAGTCAAATGAATGAAGGCGATCAAAACAAATACAGAATTGGTGTAAAGCTCAATTATTTTTTCAACAACAAAGCTTCTGAAGCAGAGCAAAAATATCGTCTTTCTTTAAAGCAATTAGAATCAGATCGACTATCCCGCTCAGAAGACGATTTGAAAAACCAAATCACAACATTAAAAGAAAAATTGAATATTGCGTATTCTAATATCAAAGCCACAGAAAATATTGTGCAATACAGATTAGAAGCTGTTCGCCAAATCACTGTTAATTATAATCAGGGCAGAACAGATATTAACTTTCTGATCGATGCTTTTAATAAAAAAATCGCTGCTGAAGTTGCAGCTATTAATGCTTACGGCGAATACGCTAAAACGCTGATTGAATATAGAAGCTATACTGAATAGATTAAACTATATATAAATATCAAGTACTTATATGTGTTCAATATAATGGACACATATGCCGTTATAGTCTATAATGAGATACATGAAGCTAGACCCCTTAAAAGACCTTATGAAAAGTTACGGAATGAAGCCTTTAGCTGAACAGGCTGGTGTTTCACGAACGTCATTATACAATTTACTACAAGGTGAAAATTTTGAAAGTGATACATTAGAAAAAGTGACTCGTGTATTAAATGTAGAGTTTGGCTTTTTAAACAAAACTCCCTCTTATGAAGAGACTTGCAACCATCTTGCTTTTTATGGCGCTCCGCTTGTTTACAATAAAAATAGCGCTTTATTTATGAGTTTCGAAGAAAGTTTAAAATGGGGTTTACACTATTCTGTGACTGATGGAATGTTAGAATCCGTGGTGCCTTATCTACTGCTGAAGTATTCAAAGACATTGAACTTAAACAGGCTGCTTTCAAAACTTGATCGCCAGGAATATTTTCAGCTTTTTGGATACTATTTAGAATTGGTAGCTAATTATCGAAAAAATAAAAAAACACAAGATTTAGCAAATACATTTTTTACAAAAGATTTTAATACACTTTACTTAGGTCAAAAAAAACCAAGCGAACGCGTGCTTAAAGCTGTTAAGGTAAGAAAAAACAAGTCAGCTGACAAATGGAATGTTTTTACACTTAATTCTACGGAAAATTATTATGAAAGATTTAGAAAGTGGGCTCAAATTGTTTAATAAAAGCATTATTGATCAAATTTTTATAGAGACAGATAAATACTTAACTCAAAAAACAGATTTAGTACTGATTGGTGGTACAGCTTTAGTTGTTAAATATTTAAGTCCACGTGCAACTTTAGATGTAGATTCCTACTCAGCTATATCTAAAGAGCTCAAAGAGGCATGGAAAAAAGCTGAGAAAAAGATTGGTGTAACTATACCTCTGTCTAAATCACCAATTAGCGAAGGTCCTTACAATATGGAAGATCGATTTACTTCTTATGATGACCTAAAACTTAAATTCTTAAGTATTTACGTGCCGGATCCTGTTGATATTTTGCTTATGAAAGTTACTAGATTATTTGGCAAAGATCGTGACGACATTAAACATTTAATTAAACACTCAAAAATAAAAGAATCTATTTTACTCAAAAGATACTTTGAAGAAATGGATCATGTTGTCGGCAATACTGAGACTATTTTAAGCCATTATCTTATTGCTATTGAAGATAATTTCGGTAAAAAAATAGCTGACAAACACGAAAAAAAATTGAAATCTTAGACTACACTTTGATGCATACTAAAATGTACTATTTACCCCAAGATTTCAGTAAATCGGCCTCTTCTGATTCAGAAGATACTTTTTTAAATTTAACACCGGATGCCCCTTTAACAGCAGCTTCACACTGCGACCAAGCATCATAACGACTGATAACGCCGTTTTTTAAAACCATGTACCAGCTTTTTTTAGGCGCGGCGGTTTTATCTTTTTTCCAGTTACTTTCTTTTATTGGCTCTGTCGGTGGAGGGGTCAAAATATCAAAGAAATAATATGCACCAGCCCCTTGATAAAGATCGATATAATCATTTTTCGAAAAGGCCACGGCAATGCGGTCGCAGCGTTCATTGCCGTGTGTGCCCATATGACCACGAACATAATCCCATTTTATTTTTAGTTCTGTTTTTGATTTTAATTCTCTTAGGATTTCATCTAAATCGCGCCATAAGTCTTGATTGGTTACATTTTCACCGGCTGCGTTTTTCCAGCCGTTTTTTTTCCAGCCATGGATCCACTGGGTG
>JANOOI010000108.1:0-8055 GCA_031421235.1 Bdellovibrio sp. | reverse complement strand
GGTGCTATCGCCAGGGCACTTTACAAAGGTGCTAACTCTTGCGCAACGAACTGTATTGGTGATGTAGGTTTTGATAAATATTGGCTGGCATTAGGTAAAACTTCTCAAGGCATGGGGATTTCAACATCTTCTTTTCGAAGTTCATCAAAGTTTTTCAGCAAAGTTAAAACAGCTAACAGTGGTTCGTTTTCTGTAGCAATGAATACAATGTTAACTGACGAAGAAGCTATGAATTTAGTTGGAGATGTTGACTTAACAGTCGGTGGTGAAAACATTTGGCCAAGTTATGGTCTAAAACTAAAACAAAGCGGAGTGGCTTGTCCGTTAAGAATACAACCTAGAAATACGTCATACACAGTTGATAATGAAAGTGATCAACGATACTCAAATCATTTCTTTTATTTTAACAGGCCTGAATTAAATGCGGTTTCTAGTATTAAAATTAAAGTTTCAACGGCCTGTACAAATTTTAGTCCTTCTGTAAATTCACAAAGTCTTGATCTAGTTATATTTCGTGAAGGCTACTCATATGAGGATTCAACAGACATTGCTAACCAAAATCGCAGCTCTTATATTCTCGATGGCGGCTTTAATACCAAAACTGTTAATACGAATGGTCTAATCAATGGTAATTATTTATTAAATATTCAGGCAGTTTCTACAATGCCGACCGCTGTCAGCGGTACAGCATCATGCTCGTATACATTAGTTGACCAAAACGGAGGATTTTTATGTCCAGATACGATATACTAAAAATAAATATTACAATTTTATTAGGTATTTTTTGCGGATACTTTATAAGTCAGAATATGTCAGAATCAACGACATCGGATCGTAGTGTTGCATCAATTCCTTCGCACTACAAACTAGGCGCAGATTTTTCTTCACAAAACTATTTTGATCTTGAACTTAATGTTATTTCTTTGGCCAATGATCTTAATGAAGCTTCATATATTGAAATGAAAATAACAGCGCTAAAAGATTTTCCGAATGAAATTTCATTTCAATGGAATAAACATAAAAATCACAGTTTAAATGATCAATACACTGGAATTATTCCGGCATTAAAAGCTGGTGATGTTTTTAGACGTGAAATCCAAGTCACTGGCTTTAGCAAAACCAACCAATCACATGTTAGTCTTACGATAAAAGGCAACTTTGGAAAATTCTCTGTTGATCGCAGTGCTATTGTAGCTTCACAAGTCGATCAAACATTTGAACATATCGTTCAACAAGCTGCTATAAATCATCAAAGACAGAAAAAAAATAACGATGTGGACACGCAATCAAAAGTGAGCGCTAATCCTTTAGATCGATTTAAACCTGAGAATGTTATTAAATAGGAATCACTTCAACCTGAGGGTTATATTCGTCTTTAAGAATACCTTCAATGGCCATCAGTGTGCCCGTTGTTGAACTAGGACATGTTCCGCAGGCCCCTTGATAAGTAACGTAAATTTTTAAATCTTCGATCTTAATGATCTCGATGTCACCACCATCACCTTGTAGACCTGGCCGGATAGTTCTATCTAAAATTTCTTCAATTTTTTGTTGTTCGGGTGATAAATTTTGACGAGCAATTTTTTTCTCATCGAAGACTGTTTGATTTGGATTATGCATCACCATGCGTGTTTGTATAACTGACGCCACTTGAGGCTTTATTTCTTCAACATCAAGATCGAATTGATGAGTAATTGTGATTACATTTTGAAAAAAGTGAACTTGTCTAACACCAGCAATTTCAAAAAGAGATCTAGCTAGAATATTATGTTCAGCTTCTTCAATTGTTGAATAGGTTGCTTTGCCTTCAACCAAAACAGGTCTGTCTAGAATAAATTTCCAGGCATTTGGATTAGGAGTGGCTTGGATTCGGATTAAAATATCTGACTGAGTCATAAAACTAACATCCTTTGCGCTTTGTGTACGGCGCTAATGAATTTTTCAACATCTGCTGCTTGATTATAAATAGAAAATGAAGCGCGTACTGTTCCTGTTATATTAAATTTTTTCAAAAGTGGTTGTGTGCAATGATGTCCGACCCGCACGGCTATACCCATTTGATCTAAAATTTGTCCTACATCAAAATGATGTGCCCCTTTTAAATTAAAACTAAGAATGGCCGCTTTATTCGTATTATCTCCAAAAACTTGGACCCCGGAGATTTTTCTTAATTCTGTGTAAGCCTGATTATAAAGATCTTTTTCGTGTTCAAAAACATCTTCAATTTTAAATTGTTCAAAAAAATCAATAGCTGCATCTGTACCAACTGCGCCTTCGACGTGCGGTGTGCCTGCTTCAAATTTAAATGGCAAATCATTGTATGTACTTGTTAAAAAACCAACAGATGAAATCATACTGCCACCAAATTGGTAAGGTGGCATTTTTTCCAATAGATTTTTCTTTCCATAAAGAACGCCAAAACCGAACGGACCAAATAATTTGTGTGCAGAAAAGACCAAGAAATCAATATCAAGTTTTTTCACATCAATATTTTTTTGCGTAATCAACTGCGCAGCATCTAAAACAGTAACGGCGCCAACAGATTTAGCTTTTATTACGATTTTTTCTATCGGAGTAAACGTTCCCAAGATATTTGAGCAACCTGAAAATGAAATTAATTTTGTTTTTGTTGTTATAATTTTATCAATTTGATCTTCATCAATAAGACCATTTTCTAAGACTGGCAAAAACTTCAGATTCAAATTTTTCTTCTGTGCTAAATTCTGCCAAGGCACAAGATTGGCGTGATGTTCTAATTCAGTTAAAACGATTTCATCATTTTCTTTTAAAAAGTTTTCACCGTAACTTGTGGCGATTAAATTAATACCTTCAGTTGTGCCTTTGGTGAAAACAATTTCATTTTCTGATTCTGCACCTAAAAAATTTTGTATTTTTTTTCGGGCAGCTTCAAATGATTGTGTAGCTTGATCACTTAGAAAATGAGCGCCACGATGTACATTAGAGGCTTCTTTTTCATAAAATTTTTGAATACGATCAACTACCGCTGTAGGCTTCAATGCTGTTGCTGCTGTGTCTAAATACACAAGGTCATGCCCATTAATTTGGACATCAAGAGCTTTAAAATGTTTACGAATATCCGTTGTATTTAGCATATCACCTTAAAATATATCAGTTAGTTTAGTGTTTAATGAAGCTAGAGCAAATTTTTCTAGTTCGACATTTTCTAATTTATAAATAATTTCTTTAGCATATCCATAAGAAATCATCTTTATCGCATCTTGTTCACTAATTCCTCGGCTTAAAAAATAAAAAACTTCATCTTTATTTAATTGTCCGACAGTTGATCCGTGCCCTGCTTTAACATCGTCTGCGTAAATTTCTAATTGTGGAACACTGTCGGCTTCTGCTGCGCGGCTAAGTAGTAAATTATTATTTAATTGGGCTGAATTAGCTTTCTGCGCGTCTTGTTCAATACGAACGCGACCACGAAAAACTGATCTGGATTTATCAGCGAGAATTGATTTATAATGCTGAAAAGATTCATTATGACCTTTTTGATGTTGAATAAATGTATAGTGGTCACAATGTTGATCGTCCGATAAAAGAGATAAACCTAAGATAGATGTTTGCGCCTGTTCGCCTTCTAAATATAAATTCAAGTTATGTCTTGATATCTTTCCGCCCAAAGCCATTTCAAACGTTTTAATTTGTGTTTCATTTTTTGCATGCGCGTAGATGCGACTAAAAATATAATCAGTCACTGACAGATTTTGATTATTGATAAATTTAATTTCACTATTTTCTGCTGTGAAAATATGAATTTCATTATTCATTAATTGCTGCGACTGGCCGTTCAGGCTGATAAATGACTGTATGATTTTTGCGTGACAACCCTTGGCAACATGCACATGTGTTATCGGCTGAATAACAGTTGAAGATTTTTTGGATAGCACATGAATAATTTGTAGTGGCTGATCTAATGACCGATCAATTCGAATAACAATTTTTTCTTTTGTAAAATCTTTTTGTAAATTCTTAAGCTGGCTTTCAAAATCGGTATCCACGACTGTAAAGTCTTTTTCAGTTGTTTTTTCCAGAGTTAACATTTCGAAATCAGAATCTGATAGCGTTTTATTATAAAAACCATCAACAAACACAATATTTGTGAATTCAGACTTCAAATGACCAGCTATTATTTTTAATTCATCATGTGATAAACTGATTTCTTTATCGGCTATCTTCCAGTCGATTTTTTTAATTTCCTGAAGAGATGTGTATTTCCAGGCCTCTTCAGTTTTTTTAGGTAAATAATTTTCTATATTAAACATATGTATATTAACGATTGGTTACATTAACCAATCGTAACCCTTTTTTTCTAATTCTAAAGCCAGGCTTGCATCACCCGTTTGAATAATTTGACCATCTGACAGAACATGTACGAAATCTGGCTTTATATAATCAAGCAGTCTTTGATAGTGAGTCACTAGAACAATAGCATTATCTGCTGTACGTAGTTTATTAACACCTTCAGCAACTACGCGAAGGGCGTCAATATCTAATCCTGAATCTGTTTCATCTAGTAATGCTAGTCTTGGCGACAACACGGCCATTTGCAGAATTTCATTTTTCTTTTTTTCACCGCCAGAAAAACCGACATTCACTGGGCGTTCTAAGTATTCAGGTCGCATATTTACTATTTTTAATTTTTTATCTAGAAATAATCTAAAATTTTCTTCAGTCATTGGTTCAGAACCTTGATGCTGAAGAATCGAATTCAGTGCAGTTTGCAAAAATGTGTAATTACTGACGCCGGGAACTTCAATCGGGTATTGAAAAGCCAAAAAGATACCTTCTTTAGCCCGTTCATCCGGTGCTAAAGCTAACAAGTTCTGCATTTGTAAATTAATTTCATATTTAATTTCACCACTTGTTACATCGTATGCTGGGTGTCCTGCTAGTATTTTTGAAAGCGTGCTTTTACCTGAACCATTGGGCCCCATAATAGCGTGAACTTCACCGGCTTTAACTTTAAGATTTAAACCTTTAAGAATTTCTTTATCTACGCCACTACTTTGTACTTTTGCATGTAAGTTTTTAATTTCTAACATCTGCTACCCCACACTGTTTTCTAATTTCATTTCAATTAACTTCACAGCTTCCACTGAAAACTCGAGGGGAAGTTCTTTAAAAACTTCTTTACAAAAACCATTCACCAACATCGAAATGGCTTTTTCACTATTTAAACCCCTAGATTGTAAATAAAAAATCTGGTCTTCCGAAATACGTGATGTTGTTGCTTCATGTTCCAAAGTTGCTGAATTATTTTTAACTTCGATATATGGAAAAGTATGTGCGCTGCTGCGATCACCGACTAACATTGAATCACATTGCGAATAATTACGCGCATTTTCAGCGCTCGGCATAATTTTAACTAAACCCCGATATGAATTTGATGAATGACCTGCCGAAATTCCTTTTGAAATAATCGTACTTTTTGTGTTTTTACCGATGTGAATCATTTTTGTTCCAGTATCGGCCTGCATATAGTCATGGGTTAAAGCCACGCTGTAAAAAGCCCCTTCTGATTCATCACCTTGTAAAATCACTGACGGATATTTCCATGTGATTGCAGAACCCGATTCAACCTGAGTCCACGAGATTTTTGACTTACGACCTTTGCAGATCCCACGTTTTGTGACAAAGTTATAAATTCCGCCAACGCCGTTTTTATCACCCGTGTACCAGTTTTGAACTGTCGAATATTTAATTTCTGCATTTTCTAAAGCCACAAGTTCTACGATTGCAGAATGCAGTTGATTTTCATCACGTTGCGGAGCTGTACAGCCCTCTAAATAATTCACATAACTGCCTTCATCAGCAACGATTAATGTTCTTTCAAACTGACCTGTTTCTTTGGCATTAATTCTAAAATAAGTCGACAAATCCATTGGGCAGCGAACACCTTTTGGAATATACACAAATGATCCATCAGAAAATACAGCAGCATTTAATGCCGCGTAGTAATTATCAGAATACGGCACAACTGTGCCAAAATATTTTTTAAGAATTTCTGGATGCTCATGAATGGCTTCAGAAATTGAGCAAAAGATCACGCCGTGTTTTTTAAGTTCTTCAGTGTGGGTTGTTCCAATACTGACCGAATCAAAGACCACATCAACAGCTACACCTGAGATTCGTTTTTGCTCTTGCAGTGGAATACCTAATCGTTCAAATGTTTTAATCAATTCAGGATCGATTTCATCCATCGATTTTTTAGTATCAATTTTTTTCTTAGGTGCTGAATAATAAGTTAAATCTTGGAAGTTAATGGGTGGGTATTTTAACTGTGCCCATTTGTTTTCAACAAGCGATGGTTCTGTCAACGTCAGCCAATGTCTGTAAGCTTTTAAGCGATATTCAAGAACCCATGCAGGTTCATTTTTTTTAGATGAAATAATTTTTAATATGTCTTCGTTAAGACCTTTAGGAATAGTCTCTGATTCTATATCAGTGGTAAATCCATATTTATATTCGTAGGAATCAGACATTCAAAACCTCTGCAATAGAAATAGACTTATAAAAATTTTGAACTTTTTGATTTAAATTTTGAACTGGTGAAATAATCGTGCACTTAGTTAATAAATCACATTCCTTATCAACACTTAAACATTTTGCTAACTCAGTTGATCCTTCGATCATAACTATTAAATCATGCATCGTAATTTGCGAAAGATTTTTTTCTAATCGGTACCCACCTTGAGTGCCATATTCAGCTTTTAATATCCCACGTGAACTTAAAATCTGTAAAACGCGAGCGACGACTTCGTAAGGCGCATGAGTCATTTCAGCGATTTGTTTGGCACTGACAATCACATCTTGAAGTGATTCTGAACGCTGATCATCGAAGTACTTTAATGCCATAAGGGCGTATTCAAGTTTTTTATTCATCGTATTCATAGGTATATCCGACTAATTATGTCGCCTTTTGATCGTTTTTATACGCTTTTTTAAATGAAAGTCTAATGAAAATACGTTGGATTTAGTCGTACATGACTTTTTTACAAGCATTTTAGGTACTTAGCCTGTAAACACCTGCATTTTTACATGTTTTTAGTGTGACTCTGTTTCAGTCTTTGAATAGATTTGGCCCATGCGAATAATCATAATTACACTGGGAACAGCGTTTGTTTGTTTGATTCTTTTTCTTATGCTCAAACTTTGGGGCAGTTCACAGGCGTATTTGGCTTATTCACACCCGTTTTATAATATTTCAAATAAAACAACTGAATCGGTTTTATTTGAAAAACCAAAGTTCACTGAAATTTCTGAGATCTTAAAAAACACAAAAAAAAATATCTATATCGATATCTCGAGCACAAAAGATGGGTTTATCGTCATACATGAAGTAAACAAGTACCAAACATCATCATTTAGAAATCAATATTTTAAAGATATTAAAGATGTCGTTTTAAATTTAGCTGATTTCAAAAATGATCTAAAAAATAGAAAGATTATTTTTAATTTAACAGAAAATGCAATTGCTGGAGACAAAACCCTGATCGAAGAATTTCAAAAAATCGGTCTTGATGACCAAGCTGAAATTTTGATTTCTGCACCTTACGAAGTCATGTCAAAATCTTTGAAAGAATTAGCGCCCACTTATATCTTTGCAACGTCAAAGCCTGAAATTTTAAGGTTAAAAGCCATGGAATCTTTTTATTTGATCGAAACCGCTAGCCTACGTGCCGATGTCATTATTCATCCATTATATTATTATAAAAAATTATTTTTCACAGAAACTTTTGTCCAAGAAATCAAACGCCGCAATAAAAAAATGATCATTGGCCCGATTCCTCAGTCTGAGTACGAAGAGGCTTTAAAGCTAATGCCTTTTGGGATTGTGGTTGATTCACTTTGATACATTGACCAATATTAGCTATTTCATTGACCAATTTAAACTTGACCGTTGACCAATTTTGAGTGCATACTCTAAGTATGGAAAACTTCTGGGAAATATCAGGCTGGGATCTTGAAGATAGGCACCTACAAAGCCTTAAGGCCTCACCGTTTCAGAGACCTTTTCCAGAGTTGCCT
>JANOOI010000107.1:0-2395 GCA_031421235.1 Bdellovibrio sp. | reverse complement strand
CACCAAACAAAAAAAATAAAACCAACGGTCAAATTTTAACAAATTCACAGACCCCTCCGGATAATAAAAACACTCTTAAATTAGGATTTTAGCGTAAACAACCAATGATTGAATGTAAACAGCCAATGCTTAAAAAATACGAAAGAATTTGGAATATGAACTTGTTTAAAAAAATTGGTGCGGACGGCAGGACTCGAACCTGCAACCTACCGGTTCGAAGCCGGGAATTCTATCCATTGAACTACGACCGCACAGTAAGAAATAATTGAAATCAGACTAAACTATTCACCCCACCAAATCAACTTGTTCGGAATTTGGTTTTGCGTATTTCCAGAGCTATTTTTTGGAAATTTAGGCTTTAAATCTGTTTTTAGATGTTCGATAGCGCTTAATAACCCCTGCTGGTAATTTTTTTGCTTAAAATGCTGCTGTAAAATCTGAACCAATCGGGCTGATAATTCATCACATCCTGCGAACTGCGATCTGGGATCAGGCTTTACAACTATTCGGTGTTCCATCAATGAAATCATTAATAACAACCCCTGATTGGATTTTGTTTCATACAGACGCTTAAGAAAAAATATTCTTTGTGATAAGGCCTCAACACCTTGATCACGAATCGATTTGAAAGTTAAAAATCTTTGTATGAAATGAAGTTTTCCTAATAAAAAACCTAAACCTAATGAAACGGCAACAACAGCGCTTAATAAATTAAACATCGACGACGCTGTCCAACCGTATAAATCCATTAAATAAAAAACTTCAACAATGCTAAAGCCAATCAGTATAAAAATAAAACTTAAAATCCATTTCACATGTAAGATCGATGTGGATTTTTCAACGATGACCGGGACTAATTCAAAATCAACTTCTGATTCAAAATCCGCGATCGCTTTTTCAATTATTTGTGTGTCTATTTTTATATTTTTCATATGTTACCAATCACCTGAAGCCCCACCGCCGGAAGAACTTCCTCCGCCGCCTGACCAACCGCCACCCCCGCCGCGGCCACCGCCACGTGAACCACTGAGCAGAGCATATAATATCCAAAGAGCAGTCGATGGACTAATTAAGAATATAATCACCCATAAAATCGCAAACCCGATCAATAAAAATCCCATAGGGATTTTCTTTTTCCCCGTGTTTTGATTTTGATATGTCGATAAAAATTTATTTTCAGATCTAGACAGTGATGAATCCGACTGGGCTGCTTTCAAAAAATCTTCGGTATTAAAAACTCCACCTGATTCACCAGTTAAAATGGCATTTTGTGCAGCCATTACAGTTAGTTTTAAGCCTAAATAAAAACTGCCTGCCTGCATTAATGGGCGTGTCACGTCAGATATAATTCTTTTTGCAACTAGATCACTGACTGAGCCTTCAAGCCCTTGTCCGACTTCGATTCTGATTTTTCTCTCGGCAAGACCTACAATAACAAGTAAACCATCATCACGCTTGGCATCGCCTAACTTCCACTGATCAAACACCTGGATGGCCGCTTGTTCGATCGGGATTTCTTGTAGATTTTCTGTGATCAGCACCTGAATTTGTGCTTGATGCTGGCTTTTAAAATTTCTGATGATTTGTTCAATATCTTGAATTTGGTAAGCATCAAGACTGTGCGCTTGATCAACTACGGGGCCTGACAGCGTTGGCACTTTAAATTGCGCCAAAGCTGTGTGAGTAAATGTAAAAACTAAACTAAAAAAAAGGGCTCTCCTAAAATTTAGCTGATTCAAATTTGACGTCTTAAAATTTAACCTATTAAAGTTTGACGTCTTAAAATTTAACGTCAGGAGCTTTTTCATTTTGTGCCTTTTCAGATTCTGCTACTTCCCATTGAGGCATTTTTTCATGACGGTAGATAATAGAATTTACAAAGCTAGTTGGCGGCACAGTCACAAGGTTATTGAAATCTTTGATCGATTCAATATAACGATTTCTAGCCACTGTGATACGGTTTTCAGTGCCTTCAAGCTGCGCTTGGAGGTCTAAAAAGCCTCTGTCAGCTTTAAGATTTGGGTAGTTTTCAGTGATCGACATTAATTTTCCTAAAGCCATTGATAGATCACCTTGTGCTTTACGGTATTCTTGAAATTTTTCCGTTGTCATATTTTTAGGATCAATTTGAATAGACGTAGCTTTGGCACGCGCTTCAACAACACCTTGAAGTGTTTCTTTCTCATGAGACGCAAAACCTTTTACAGTCGTCACTAGATTTGGAATCAAATCAGCACGACGTTTATATTGGTTAGTGATTTCCGCCATAGTGGCTTCAACTTCATTTTTTTGTTGAGGAATACTTTGAATCCCGCAGCTTGATAAAATCATAAGAATTAAAACCGGTAATAACAATCTCATACATTTCTCCTTGAAAGGTGGCTGGCACCTTTCG
>JANOOI010000106.1:0-1849 GCA_031421235.1 Bdellovibrio sp. | reverse complement strand
ACTAAAGGTTTCGTCAGTGGTGGTGGTAAAAAGCCGTTCAAACAAAAAGGAACTGGTAATGCTCGCCAAGGTTCTACGCGTTCTCCGTTAATGCCTGGGGGCGGAACTATGTTTGGTCCACAGCCACGTAGTTACGGTTATGTTCTTCCTAAAAAAATGAGAAAAGTCGCTTTAAAAATGGCTTTGTCACATTTACTTAAAGAAGGAAAATTGGCAGTTGTAGATTCTATGAATTCAGAAGGTAAAACAGCTGAACTAAATAAACGTCTTAAATCTTTCGGCATTAATAAAGCCGTTTTAGTTGATAAATTAACAAATGATAATTTTGGCCGTGCAGCAAAAAATTTAACAAACTACAAATATTACCCAGTTGATGGATTGAATGTTTTTGATTTGTTAAAATATGACTTTGCTGTAATTACAAAAGATTCAGTAGCAAAAATCATCGAACGATGTTCTTCGGAGAAATAACATGAGACAACACATAAAATCTCCACTTATTACAGAAAAAAACACAGCTCTTTCAGAGAACGGTGTTTACGTATTTCAAGTTGAATTGAGTTCTTCAAAAGACCAAATCAAAAAAGAAATAGAAGTAAATTTTAAAGTTAAAGTTAAAAATATCCGCACAGCAGTCTGCAGAGATGACATGCGCTATTCTAAATTTGGTTTAACAAAACCAAAAAAATGGAAAAAAGCGTTTGTACAATTAGCAGAAGGCCAAAAAATCTCTTTATTTGAGGGAGCCTAATCATGGGGTTAAAAGTATTTAGCGCAAGATCGCATGCAAGTCGGGGGATGGTTGGTTTTGACTTTAGTGAGATCACTAAAACAAAACCAGAAAAATCATTAACTGTTGCTCTTAAAAAACAATCAGCTCGTAACAATACAGGTATGATTACTGTTCGTCACGTTGGTGGCGCTCATAAAAGAAAATACCGTTTAATCGATTTCAAAAGAACTAAATTAGAAGTTCCAGCAAAAGTAACTGCTATTGAATACGATCCAAACAGAACATCACGCATCGCTTTATTAAGTTATGCTGATGGTGAAAAAGCTTATATCATTGCTCCAGTCGGTTTAAATGTTGGTGACAGCGTTGTGTCTAGTGTGAAAGCCGATATTAAACCTGGAAACTGTCTACCACTATCTGCTATTCCAGTAGGTACTATCATTCATAATATTGAATTACGTCCTGGTAAAGGTGGTCAGGTTTCTCGTGGTGCAGGCGCTTCTGCGACATTGGCAGGTAAGGGCGATCAGTATTGTCAGGTCAGATTACCGTCGGGAGAATTAAAACAAATTCTTTCAACATGTAAGGCATCGATCGGACAAGTTGGAAATACTGACAATGAAAACATTAAATTAGGCAAAGCTGGTCGCTCTCGTTGGAGAGGTATCAGACCTACAGTTCGCGGTATGGCAATGAATGCAGTAGATCACCCATTGGGTGGTGGTGAAGGTGTCGGTAAAGGACATCATCCTGTAACTCCATGGGGTGTTCCATGTAAAGGTTACAAAACTCGTCATAATAAACGTACTAATTCATCAATTATTAAACGTCGTAAATAGGAGTATTTGTGGCACGTTCAATTAAAAAAGGTCCTTTCATCGATTTGCATCTGTCTAAAAAAATTGAGACAGCTATACAAAAAAGTGACAAAAAGGTAATAAAAACATGGTCTCGCAGATCAACTATATTTCCAGAGTGCGTAGGTTTAACTTTTGCTGTACATAACGGTAGAAAGTTTGTGCCTGTGTATGTGTCTGAAAATATGATTGGTCATAAATTAGGCGAATTTGCTCCAACTAGAACTTTCCAAGGGCATGCTGAGAAAAAAGCGGCTCC
>JANOOI010000105.1:0-4891 GCA_031421235.1 Bdellovibrio sp. | reverse complement strand
ATTCGTTTTGACGGTGAACCGATTACAGAATTAAAGGCCTCATGGTTACGTGAACAAATTGGTATCGTTTCACAAGAGCCCATTTTAATTTCATCAACCATTGAAGACAATATTCGTTACGGAAAACCTGAAGCCACCGATGCTGAAGTACAAGATGCCGCGAAGTCTGCAAATACTTTAGAATTTATTAATAAATTTACCGAAGGTTTTAAGACCCGTGTTGGTGAACGGGGCATTCAACTTTCGGGTGGTCAAAAACAACGGGTCGCCATTGCACGGGCGTTATTAAAAAATCCGAAACTTCTTATTTTAGATGAAGCGACCAGTAATTTAGATACGGCCAGTGAACATCTAGTGCAAGATGCGCTGAAAGTTTTAATGAAGGGCCGTACCACAATTATCATTGCTCATAGATTGGCAACAGTGAAAGATGCAGATTTAATTTTTGTTATCAGCAGCGGAAGAATTTCACAAACAGGACGTCATGAAGAACTAGCAGCCGACAAAGACGGACTTTATTTTAAATTATTACAAAGACAATTCAACGAATCCACATAAAAATCATTAAGGAGTCTAGAATGAGAAAATTCAAATTTTTTTTAGATTCTGGATGGATTTTTGGAAAGAAACTAGATCTAGCGTTATTTGTAGGGATGTTGTTTATATTATTTCTTATTCAAAAATATTTAAGCATCGAAAACAGTGGTTTTTATTTAGGTTCAGGTTTAGCTTTAACAGCAAATTTTTTGTATTTGTCTTTTTTAGATGTCCCACACGCTGTTGCTAGTTTTTATCAAGTCTACAAACCAAACAACAGAAAAAATTTCACACTTTTAAAATTATGTACGCCAATTATTATTGTCGCTGTTATTTTTCCAGTTGTGTTATTTTCAAAAAGTTTTGCTTATTCTGTTGTTACCTATTTCAATATTTTTCATTTCATTAGACAACAATATGGGTGGATTCGCTTTTCCCAAGACAAATCCAATTTACAACTAAGTGCTGCGCAGTCTTTTTCTGATAAAATATTAATTTATGTTCTAACTCTTGTCCCGGTCATGATGTTACATGTTGGCGCTCAGGCGCAGGCAACGGATTGGATGTTTGAAAATGATTTATTTATAATTTCATCTCAGTCGGTATATTTTTTACTAGATATTTTTTTCTGGCTTGTGGTGCTAAGTTATACTGCTTTTCAAATAAAATTAATTCACCGTGGACTGTGCTACCCTTTAGGAAAATTAGTCATTTTAATATCTACAGGTATTGCATGGTACGGGGGGTTAGTTTGTCTGCAAAACAGCGAGCAAACGTTAATGCTTGATGGTTTACATGTGGTCCCCTATTTAGTGCTTGTTTACGTATTCAATAAAAGCAAAGGGAAAGCATTTTACTATATTCCGTTACTTGCTGTTGGTTTAGTGTGGGCGTTGCTGTTCCTGCATTTCGACAGCAATGATTCAATTCCAGCTGCCTTGGTCATTTCTGCCTTGATTTCGATTGCGATATCGCATTACGTGTTTGATGGCTTTGTTTGGAAGACCAAAACACCTAACGCAGACCTGAATGAATTTTTAAGCTCAGATAAAAGTATTGCTAAACAATAAGGGTCTAAATATTCTCACTCAGTGAATAGAAAATCATTATTTTTTGTCGCTGCTGCAATTATTCTTAGTATTTGGTTTTTTTCAAAAAAGCCAAAACCCTCTAATCAAGTTAAAAAAATGGACGTTGAGCAAACAGCAATAGCTGAATCACAAAACAGGGTTGAGAACTCTCAGGCAGAGACTCAGTCGAATTTAGAAACCATCCGCAGCATCCCAGTTGAAACGATTTTGAATAATGAAAAACCAATTACAGGTGAGCCTCAAAAATTAATACCAACACCAGAGGTTGAGGTTAAGAAAATATTAGCTCAATTTTCAGCAAGAAATAAAAATTTTAAAATTAATTTGCCAGCAAACCTGAACTACGAAGAAAAAGCTGATGAAGACGGCGACTGGGAAGCTATTGTGGCCAGAGACCCGAACGAGAATTTGAACTATATAGTTGCAGGATCAAAATTTGATATCAAAGATGAAGATGCAGAAACAGTCGCAAAAGTGCTATTCAATTTGGATTCAAATGTATTTGAAGACGTTAACATTAAAGACCATAAATTAGATATTGCTTCTGGTTTAGAGCCAGTCCACTGCTTTGAAAGCGAATCACCAGATCGACAAATATCTGGATGTCATGTTGTTTCAAAATCGGGTCATCATTTTATTATTGCAGTTGATGGGTCTCCTGCAACTGTAAAGAGCAAAGAAGCTGAAATAGATCAGACGTATGATTCCATGTCAGCAAAGTAGAAAAATGGGTAATTTATGAAAAAAAGATTAAACGATAAAAAAAGTTCGAATGGCTTCAGTCTACTAGAGGTCATGATCGCTGGTGCTTTAGCAACTATCGTGATCGCAGGTATGACAAGCTCTATTTTTTATATGATGAAAGCGCAAAAATCTATAGCGTTGTCCAGCGAATGGAATCAGTTTTCAAGCCAAATAGATCTAACTTTAAAAAATCAAGTGACTTGTGCGCAGGCGCTATCTGGCAAAGCATTCAATACGGCGTTAGATTCAAACGATGGTACGGCACTGACACTGAATGGAATCAGAATTAACGGACCGACCCCCGTGAATGTAAGTCATCCGTATCCAATTACAACAGGCCTTACATTAACTAAATTAGTTATGCATGCGGCAAATAATGATAATTTTCCAACAAGTATTGAAATGCCCGTAGGATCGGGCACATTTGTTCCGCATCAACTTCGAAAGCTTGCTGTAACGATGCAAGCGGATCGCGACAGAAAAATCTCTGTAGGTGGTTTGTTAAAGCCAGTGGTCGTAGTTATACCAGTTCTTGTAAGAACCAGCACAGGCACTATTAGCGAGTGTCAGGGCGCTGGGGATGAAGATCTTTTACGATCAGCATGTGAACAGATGGGTGGGACATATGTTCTGTCAAATCCGCCAACGCAAAGATGTAAACCGTCTAAGTTTTGTAAAATAGGTGGTAGCTATTCTAACGGCTACATAGCGAATCCTTTTACCGGTGGTTATAGTTGTCCTGGCCCTGCTCAGGGTTTTGAAGCTGGTTACACTGCATTTCACACAGGAAAAATAACAATTACAACGGTAGGACCTCCATGCGGTAAGTATGGTTGTACAACGCATACAAATTACTATGAATCCTATCAATGCATGAAATGCAATTAAGTCTTTTTCTTCAAACAATTATTATAGCATTTTGCAGTATGATTTATGAGTTTGTTTTAGCCCAGACTATGTCAGCTATTATTGGCGGAACAGTCATTCAGTATAGCATTACAATTGGTTTATTCATGGCAAGCCTTGGTTTTGGCGCAATGGCCGTGGGCTTTGTATCAGTAAAAGAGAAACAATTAACACTAATTCGCATAGAGATTTTTTTAGCAATACTAGGTGCTTTAGCACCAATAATTATTCTGAAACTACACAATTTGTCACTTTATGTTAATCCAGCCTTCGAAACAATAACAGTTTTGTCGTCTTATTTTATAATAATTTTAATTGGTTTTTTATCCGGTTTTGAATTGCCATTATTAATTAAAATCGCAGCTGACTATGGCTTAAAGTCAAGATTGATTCTTATTTCAGATTATATAGGAATGTTTTTAGCTACATTATTATTTCCAATTTATTTATTAGTTGAACTTGGAACTTTTGGGACGGCATGGTTTGCATCATTACTAAATGCAAGCGTTGCTCTGTATCTTATTAAAAGTTCAAAAAATATAATAGATGTAAGAAAAAATAAGCTTCACGAAATTATCGCAGTAGGCATCATTGCAGCACTAACCGGGACGTTATTCTTTAATCGTTTTTTAAGTTTGAAATTAGGTGCTCTATTTTGAAAAAGTTATTCCTAATAGAAATTTATATAATGACTCTGATTCTATCTTTTGCAGCAATGAGTTTCGAAGTGGCCATAGTCAAAACGTTATCAACGTTAATTAACAATTCTATTTTGGCTCAGGCCATAACAATCGGAGTGTTTATTTTATCGTTAGCGTTTGGAACTATGCTTCACCATTATTTTAAAAAAAATGATCAGATAAAAACTTTATTCACTCTTGAAATTCTAATTTCTATTTTGGGATCGTGTGCACTATTTATTTATATTGCGTGGGTATCAATATATAATATATTTTTGTCCCGCCTCGTACCGAATATTGATTCTGCAATGGTATATATTTTAAGCGCTCAAATTCCTACGATCATTATTGGTAGCTTAGTGGGAATTGAATTACCGCTACTGATTTTATTAGCTGAAAGATTTAAGGACGGGCGTGCAGAGGCCTTTGTCCTATCAGCTAACTATTTGGGGTCTTTATTAGCCTGTCTTGTCTTGCCACTTTGTTTATTCAAATATTTTGATACCGTTTCAGTGGCTATTTTGGTGTCTGAGCTTAATTGCATGATTGCTTTTTGGGCCTACGCTAGGTCAGACTGGAAATGGAAAAATCCACGAAGCACGATTATTTTAATACCGCTGGGCATAGTCTTCGCTTTATTCTATTTCGATCCTCGCCTTAACGAGTATTATTTAAAAAGTCTTTATATGGATTACATTCCATCAAATCTGAGTGCTGACAGTATTAAAAATGTTGTTAAAATGGTAGAGAATAAAAAACCTATCGAAAGAATTCTAAGTCAGTATCAGTACATTGATATTGTGTATCCAGGAATATATAAGGATCAGGATTTGAATGCAAACCAGCCGTATTTATTTTATTTAGATCACAAGCTTCAATGGTCTTCAAAAGATGAACATATTTACCATCAATCCATGGTTCATGGTGCAGTTG
>JANOOI010000104.1:0-2910 GCA_031421235.1 Bdellovibrio sp. | reverse complement strand
CAGGCTTTGATATTTCAAGTTCTGTTTCCAAATGGGTAATTCTTTTTTCAGCTTGTTTAAAGCCCGCATCAAAGCCTTTTTTAAAAGATAAGTCTGCATTTTCAAAAACTGTTAGTCGTGAATCAAGTTGATATTTAATTTCAACTTGGGTGGCTCTAGATTTAGCCAGATCATGTTTTATTTTCTCTAATTGATCATTTGTCATAATAATTGCTTTCATAATATGCCATCTAGGCTCTGATATATCAGAGTATTTTACAACAGCGATTGAAATAGTGAAGCTCGTTCATTTATGATATACAGCATTAAACAGTAAATAATCTAACCGGCGAAAATCAATACCGATCTATAAACTGCCGAATCGTATCAGCGACACATAAAAATTTAGCCGCTGAAGTTAACGAAGGCCGATTCAGAGAAGATTTATTTTTTAGACTTAACGTGACACCCATTACTATTCCACCGTTACGTGAACGACGTGAAGATATTTTACCGCTTGTTGAGCTTTTCTTCGAAAGTTCGCTCTTGAAAATGGATCAAAAGTAAAATCTTTTTCGAAAGAGTCGTTGTTTTGTGTCCAGATCTAGAGATCTCGCTCGAGTACTTTTTTGCCATTAATTGCAGCAACAGCTCAGATTAACAGACTGATTGCCGAAATAAATCCTGATGATGTAAATCACTTTTTTATTTACGCGGCAAAATTCAACGCACCTGCTTCTGAATTATTCAACAGAGTCCTTTTTTTCCTCGTTAAAAAATAATTTTCTATTTCAAGTTGACTGTGATTGATTTGATAGCGGCTTATGCCTTGCAAGGTTTTCATCTGTGATCAAACAAATAAACACAGGAGAAAAAATGACAACAACGCCTTTCAATAACGAAACGCCAAAAGTTACACCATTAGTAGGGGTATCAGCAAACACACCAACAGGCCCCGGTGTTGACACAAAAATTCATGCTAAATGGACAGAAATCAAAGCTGATTTGATGGGCGCATGGAACAAATTATCTGAAGCTGATCTTGAATCTACAAATGGTGATCCAAGACAGATTAATCTTTTGTTACAAAAGAATTACGGCGAGACACACGATACTTACAGTAAAAAAATAACTGATATTTTTGAGCGTTTTAACGCAGAAAAGTTGAATTAATATGGAATTAAATAAAATCGAAAAAAATCTTGAAAAAGTGTCTCATGAAGCTGGCCAAAAAGCTGGAATGATGGCAGCAAGCCTTGCGAATTCGGCAACGGATTACGTGAGTCGTACTCAGTCCTATGTTAAAGAAAATCCAACAAAAGGTGTAGTGATCGCTGCTGCAGCTGGTTTGCTTGCTGGAAGTATTTTAACAATGGCATTACGTCGACGTCAGTAATTTTAGAAATGGGGATCTATGGGTATAAAGCTTTTAATGTTAATGTCTTCTTTGCTTTCAATATCAGGTCAGAAAAAATCGGCAGATGATGGAAACAAATCGGTGATGTTAATTAAAAAAACAATTCGCCTAGAAATTATTTATGCGAGCATTGTTTTATCTGTAGGTCTTATTTTATCTTCAGTCATTATTTATGCAATGATCCAATTAGGTGAAATGTTGCAGGTTTATTTAAATCGTTATGATAACGGCGATTGGATTCAAGTTGTTATCTTTAGTTCTATAATTATTTCTAGTTTCATTTTGTTTTTTGTAAGTCTTAGAAAAGACCGCCAAAAAAATGAATCCAATACTAAAAGGAATCAAAATTCGTTGATTCCTTTTGATATTGAAAACCTTGGATTAAAGTTCGTCGATGGATTTTTACAAGGTCTTAATTCAAAAGATGAACAGAACAACACATAAGGAGTTTTTTATGGTTCGCGCTGCAATTGCATTTTTTATATTAGGTTTAGTGGCTATTTTACTTGGAGCTACCGGAGTTGCTGGGGTTTCAATTGAAATCGGGAAAACATTACTGATTGTCTTTTTGGTTCTAGCTGTACTTTCATTTATTTTCTCACTGTTTACAGGCCGAAAACCGACCCAAATACTATAGCACAGGAGCTTTTATGAAAAAAATAATTTATAGTTTATCTATTTTCGTTTTTAGTAGTTTAGTGCCTTTGTCTTTAATGGCTCAAGATTCGATGGCTCAAGATTCCAAAGGTGGAGTCTTTATAGAGCCCATGCTGACATACGAATCAGGCCAAAGTGAAGTAAATTATCCGTCGCCATTTTCGAATTCAACAGGAGACATTGTTGGTTTCGGACTTGGTGCACGTGTTGGTCTTCATCTTAGCGAAATTTTATTGCTAGGACTCGATGGTCGATATTCGCAGTCACAATTTAAAGATTCGTCTGTTCAATATGATGCGAAAGCGACATCAATGAACATAGGTCCCGTGGTCGTGCTGCAAATGCCAGATATCGGGTTTAGATTTTGGGGGACTTACATACTTAACAGTGAACTTAACCCTAAACAAAGCGGAAGTCTTGATGTCAAATTCAAAGACGGCAAAGGCTATCGATTAGGAACAGGTTTTCATGTGGGTTCAATCAGTTTAAATCTTGAATACCAAGAAGTTAAATATGATCAAGCCACATTAGAACAGATTGGTCCGTTTGCTTCGTCATCAGTTTTTGATAGTGTTGATTTAGAATATAAATCATGGATCGCCAGCATATCTTTTCCGATTGAAATGTAATTAAGTTTTAAATTTACTTTTGGCCCAGTCCTGCTGGGTTAAAAGCCAAACTTCGTGTTTGGTATAATCAGGATTAACAAACTTTGCCGGTTCAACACGAATCAGTTTTGCTCCGGCTTTTTCTTTAACTCGCCTTGACTGAGTATTTTCAACAGCATTTGCAAAAACAAGTTCTTTAAAACCCAGTTCTTCAAAAGCATAATCTGTAATGGGAATAGTGGCCTCGGT
>JANOOI010000103.1:0-11842 GCA_031421235.1 Bdellovibrio sp. | reverse complement strand
CACAAACGGGGTTGTTGAAACCATTGTTGCACCTTCTGGTATTGCTATCCGTGTTGTGCCTGAACAGCGATAAGATGTTTCACTTTGTTCACCTAAAATTGAATCAAGACTTTCTTTAATCGATACTTTAGAAAAGTACGACGGATTTTTTTTAATGGATTCTAAAGTTTCAGGGATCGCTGTGCCAGTTTGTTCCCATGAAAAATCTTTTGATAATACAGTCGCTGTGTCTTGTTGTTTGACTGTGATAGTCACAGTTCCAGTTTGCACTGGCATGCGGGCTGCGCGGCGGGAAGTTAAAGCAAAAGCAGTTACCCGGCGAAGTGTTTTTTCTGTGCCTTGACCGATATATTTAGATAAGTCTTTCATGATTTCTTGAACAGGAACACCGTTAATAGAAATTAATTCATCACCTTTTTTAAAAGGGAATGCTTCTGTGCTAGGTTGTAATGGTTTCGCAGGCGCATCAATAAGAACTTTATTTTGAACTAATTCAACAGTGAACGGTAAAGATGATCTGACATCTGAAGATATTCTTGCGCCAAAATGTGAATCTTTAAATTCAGCAACGAATTGACTAATAAAATAATAAAATTCTTCATTCGTTTTTGAATTTTGTATTTTTGGTAAATACGCAGTTTGTAATTGATCGACATCAATTCCGTAAACTGATTTTTTGAATTCCAAAGGGCCGTACGAAGATTTGATTCGGCCAATTAATTGTTGAAAATCTAAGGTTTTTTCTTCAGCTGTTAATTGACCAGCAAAAGATAATTGCGCAAAAAATAAGATAGCCAGAATAAGCACTGATTTCATAAATGACTCCTAATATGGCAGTACATTTAGAAACAATTTTTGGATCTGTCAAAATTTATTATGACAAGTACGCTTCTTGAACTCTTTTATCTTTAAGAAGATCACTGCCTTTGCCACTTAATGTGACATTCCCAGTCTCAAGCACATAAGCGAAGTCAGAAACTTCTAAAGCAAGGCTGGCATTTTGTTCAATAATTAAAAGACCTAAGCCATCATTTTTTAAGGTCACAAATTTATCAAAAATCTGTTCGATAATAACAGGTGCAAGGCCCAAGGAAGGCTCATCAAGCAATAAATATTCCGGTTCGCTCATTAGGGCGCGGGCGATAGCTAGCATTTGTTGTTCGCCACCAGAAAGCGTTCCAGCCATTTGATTTTTTCTTTCATCTAATTTCGGAAATAAAACAAACTGATGCTGAATAAGATTTTTAATTTTTTGTAGATTAGGGTTTAAGTAAGCCCCGATCATTAAATTATCTAATACCGTAAGGTTAGGAAATATTCCACGGCCTTCAGGGCACAACGCCATTTTGGATTGCAGACGATCTGCAGCTGAAAGGGCATGTATGGCTGTTTCTTGATTGTTTTGAATTTTTTTAATCGTTCCCGTGGCAGGCACTAAACCAGCGATGGCTTTTAATGTTGATGTTTTACCAGCCCCGTTACTGCCAATTAAAGTCGTGATTTTATTTTTTGAGAATTCAAAAGATACATTTTTAACGGCTTTAATGTTTCCGTAGTTCACACTTAAATCTGAGACAATGATTTTATTACTTTGTTCAGACATTATGATCTCTTTCCAAGATAAGCTTCAATGACTGCAGGATTCTTTTTTACATCAGCAGG
The DNA here is from genome assembly GCA_031421235.1 of Bdellovibrio sp. Lineage (GTDB taxonomy): Bacteria > Bdellovibrionota > Bdellovibrionia > Bdellovibrionales > Bdellovibrionaceae > Pseudobdellovibrio. The sequence continues at coordinate 10,180 of JANOOI010000103.1, read as the reverse complement.
GCTGCCTTCAGCGATTTTAAGTCCACGATTTAAAACCACTAAACGATCACAGATCGACATCACTAATTTCATATCGTGTTCAATCAGTAACACAGTTAGATTAAATTTATCTTTCACGAAATGAATTAATTTTTTTAAATCATCAGTTTCTTGATGATTCATACCTGCAGCAGGTTCATCTAAAATCAAAAGTTTTGGTTTGGTCGCTAAAGCACGAACTATTTCTAATTTTCGCTGTAAACCGTAAGGTAAATTATTAGCTTCTTCATTTTGATATTGATCAAGATTGAAAATTTTTAAAAGCGCTAAACATTCATTAGTTAATAAACGCTCTTTTTCTAAGTAAGTTTTTGTTCTGAATAAACTTTCAAACCAGCCTAAATTAATGGTTTGTTGTAAAGCTAACAATACGTTATCAAGAACAGTCAGCTGGCCAAATAGACGAATATTTTGAAATGTTCGGGCAATGCCTGCTTTATTGATTTGATCAGGTGATAACGCAGATATTTCTTTTTCATTGAACTGAATCGATCCTGAATCAGCTTGGTAAAATCCGGAAATCATATTAAAAACTGTTGTTTTACCAGCTCCGTTTGGACCGATAAGACCCAGCAGTTCATTTTTTAAAATGTAAAAATCAACTTGGTCGACAGCTCTGATGCCACCAAAACTGAGATTTAAATTTTTAATACTTAAAACTTTGCTTGATTCTGTTGTCATTTTTCAAAAATCTCTTTTCGTCCCATGAGGCCTTGCGGCCTTAAAATCATGACAAGAATTAATAAAATAGGAAATATAATCATTCTTAAATCAACGCCACCAGTCGGAAGGCTACGTAAAACTTCAGGTAAAGCTGTTAAAATCATCGCTGATAAAACTGAGCCCGACATTGACCCTAAACCACCAAAAACTGCAAAAATAAGTATTTGTACTGACATCAAAAACCCGAAAGTAGCGGGGCTGATGTAACTGACATGATGGGCGTATAAGGCTCCGCCAACACCTGCAAAAAAACTAGAAATCATAAACGCTGATCGTTTATTTTTTGCAATGGGTGTTCCCATAACCTCAGCGGCGATTTCATTTTCATTAATGGCCCACAAATTTCTGCCGAACCAAGAAATTTTTAGATTATACAAAACTAAAAACGTGATAAATAAAAATATCCCAGTGATCGCAAACGACACAGTAAAACTAGGCCAAGCCGTGATACTGCTATAACCCCTAGGGCCGCCCACGTAATTCCAATTTAAAATGACTACACGTACAATTTCAGCAAAACCAAAAGTGACAATCGCTAAATAATCACCACGCAATTTAAATGACGGCAGCGATACAAGATATCCAGCAAAACTGGCTACCAAACCACCCAGTAAAGCGCTGATTGGAATCATAAACCATTGGTGGCCAAAAAATTCTTTGGTGATCACAGCCGAAGTGTAAGCACCTAAGGCCATGAAGCCCGCATGACCTAATGAAAACTGATTGGCTACACCGGTAATAAAATTAAGGCTTAACGCCATGATCGCATTTACTAAAAATGAAATCACTAATGATTGGATATATGAATTTAAAAAAAACTGACAGATCAAACCCACGCCAACAAATGAAATAAAAAATAAAATTAATTTTTTAATCATAGGTTAGATTTTCTCTTTTGTTTTTAGACCAAACAGTCCAGTAGGTTTTGCTAATAAAACTAAAATCAACAAAGTAAATGATAAAGCTTCTTTGTATGTAGAAGCCCCGTAACCAATTAAATAATATTCACCAAGGCCCAATAAATATCCGCCGACAACAGCGCCTGGCAAACTTCCGATACCGCCAAACACTGCGGCTACAAATGAACTTGTTCCAATTTTTACGCCCATCATAGGATCAATCTTCGGGTATTTCATTGCCACAAGAACAGCGGCAATCCCTGCCAAAACAGAACCCGTGATAAACGTCGCAGAAATTATTTTATTCGTGTTAATACCCATTAATGGCGCCATATCGGGTCTTGAACTTACAGCCCGCATAGCCCGGCCAGTCTGAGTTTTATTGATCAAATAATTTAAGCCAATCAAAGATGAAAATGTCACAGCGTAAATAATTAAATCAATCAGACGAATACTGATGTCATTGATTCTGAAAACTTCAATATCATTTAAAAGTGTTGGAAATGATTTAGGATCAGCGCCGAAAACGATTTGGCCGCCAAATTCAAAAAGAATACTGACTCCAATCGCAGTGATCAAAACATTCATTTTTGGAGAATTACGAAGTGGTTTATAGGCAAATTTTTCAACACAATACCCAATAAAGCCTGCAAAAATCATGGCTGCCATTAGCCCTATCGCAAAATTGATCGGGCTTGGTTCACTGATATTTAAATACTTCATCACGTAATAGGTACCAAACGCACCCATCATGTAAATATCTGAATGGGCAAAATTAATCATCGTAAGAATTCCATACACCATTGTATAGCCTAAAGCGATCAGCGCATACACGCTGCCAAAACTTAGACCATTCAATGTGTGCTGAAAAAACTCTTGCATAACTAGTCCTGTTTTATAGCCCTAAAATAAAAAAACTATTGTGGGCTTACACTTGTGATAAATTTATAATTAGTGCCATCAACTTTAACAACCACAGCGTTTTTTACGGCATCACGATTTTCATTCATAGTTACATTGCCTGTAACGCCTTGGAAATTTTTGATTTGTGAAAGGGCAATACGGATATTATCTGACGTTATTTCCGGGGCTGTTTTCATGGCGTCAGCCATCATGTATGTTGCATCGTAAGCCAATGCTGCCATAACATCGGCATCTTCTTTATATTTTGCTTTAAAGTTTTTTACAAATTCAACTGTTTTTGGTTCAGTCGATTCAGTTGTATAATGATTAGAAAAATAGTGACCATTAATGGCTTCTTTAGCAATTTCAAAAAGTTTCGGAGACGACCAACCATCGCCGCCTAACAAAACTTGCGCCATTCCTAATTCTTTGGCTTGTTTAGCAATCAAAGCGACTTCGTTATAATAACCAGGAACAAAAATCGCATCCGGTTTTTTAGTTTTAATTGATGTTAACTGCGATTTAAAATCTACATCACCTTCTTGGTAAGCAATATCATCAACGATTTCACCACCATTTTTGATGACTTCAGCTTTGAAAACTTCCGCAAGACCCACTGAGTAATCGCTTTTAACGTCTCTTAAGATCGCAGCTTTTTTCATTTTTAAATTGTTAATCATGAATTTAGCCATAACTTGGCCTTGGAATGGATCAATGAAGCAAGCTCTGAAAATAAAATTTCCAACTTTAGTGACATCTGGATTTGTCGCAGATGGTGTAATCATAGGAACTTTGTTTTCCTGGGCAATGCCTGCGCCAATTTTAGAACGGCCCGAAGTGATTTCGCCGATCAAGGCCACAACACCATCTTGATTGATTAAACGCTTAACAACTGAAAGTGTTTCGTTATCGTCAGATTTGTTATCGTAATTAATGTGTTTAATCATTTTGCCTTTGATACCGCCAGCTTTATTGATTTCTTCAATAGCCATTTCAATACCGCGCATTTGGTAAATACCGAAAGTTGCTGTAGCGCCTGTATTTGAACTGTAGCTGCCTAATAAAATTTCGTTATCATTTTTTTTCTTTGTGCAAGAGATTGAAAAAACGGAAACCAAAAATAGTGTTAATGACAGAGATAAAAATCTTTTCATATAAACCTTTCGTGAATGTTAGGTACAAGTTCAATTTAACAACTAAAAAACAGAGCTCATTTCACTAAACAGAAAGTAATCTGGCAAGTTGAATCAGTGCGGAATCTTCGGGTTTTTCATTCTGTGTGACAACATCAAGAGACATTTCGATAACTTTTCCGCCCTGCATCCCAACCATAATATTTGCTTTGCCTGATAGTAGCGCTAGGACGGCTTCGCAGCCTAATCGAGAAGCTAAAATACGATCATGAGCTGTAGGGCTGCCGCCGCGCTGCTGGTGTCCTAGTATGCAAACTTTAGCGTCTAATCCAGATTTTTTACGAATAGCTTCAGCAAGATCATAAGACCTGCCAGGCTTTTGGCCTTCAGCCGTAATTAAGATACTGCTAGATTTGCCTTTGGCTCTGGAATCTTTTAATTTTTCAATAATTTTATCGACTGGTACAACATTTTCAGCGGTTAAAATATCTTCCGCTCCGCCTGAAATACCGACAGCAGACGCAATATGTCCTGAATTTCTTCCCATGACTTCAACAATAAAAATACGATCGTGACTGTCTGCCGTATCACGGATTTTATCGATCGCAGACACAGCTGTATTGATAGCTGTGTCAAAACCGATTGTGTCATCAGTTCCATAAATATCATTATCGATTGTGCCCGCAACACCGATTACTGGAATTTTATGTTCAGCGTACAAAGCTTGAGCTCCGCGAAACGAACCGTCTCCGCCGATACAAATAAGTCCGTCAATATTTTGAGCTTTTAAAAAACTAGCAGCTTTAGCGCGAACTTCAGGCTTATGAAAATCAAGAGACCGTCCTGTTTTTAATATTGTGCCGCCACGTTGTACGATATTGGCCATGTCTCTTGGGTTTAATTTAATTATTTTTTGCTCGATCATTCCGACATAACCATGTTGAATGCCCATGATCTCTACATTTTTACTGTGGGCTACTCTGACAACGGCTCTGATTGCGGCATTCATTCCAGGTGCGTCACCGCCACTTGTGTAAACAGCTATCTTTTTCATCTGCAAAACCTGCCTTCATAGTTATATCCGCATTAACTTACCAACAAAGAAATAATCTTTCAATTTCTATTGCCGCGTCTCAAATAATTTTGATACTTTTTTAAGAAACATTTAACAAGGCGGATCAATGTTACAAATATTTTTAGCTGTATTAACAAGTGCTTCGATGGCTTATCACAAACCGTTTATTATTGGCGGGGATTCGGTTAAAGAAACTGAACCAGCAGCTTATTCAACAGTGGCGTTGATGTCCGTTAACGACAGTCAACGACTAAGACCTAATTGCACCGGAACATTGATTTCAAAAAATCTCATTTTGACAGCAGCGCACTGTGTGGATCGTACAAAACCTGAAAAAATAGCTATCAGTTTTTCAACTGAAGTTACAAATATTTTTAACCCTGAAACAATGAGAAAAGTTAAAGCCATTAAAACTCATTCAAAATTTAATCAGCCCTCTGGCAAAAACGATATCGCACTGATCGTTATCGAAGATGTTGCGCCTTCAGTTGCACAACCGATCCAAATACTAGAACCTGAATATAACTTGGTGGTTGGGCAAACAATGTTGCTGGCGGGTTTTGGAGTAACGAAAGATATATTGCCTCTTGAGCCAGAGAATTTACAACAAGTCAGAGTCAAACTAGCAAAAATCTTAGATACGATTTTAGTGACCAACCAAACTGAAGGTGGCGGGGCTTGTAACGGGGATTCTGGTGGGCCAGCATATTTAGAAAAAAATAATCAATTGTATGTCTACGGCATCACACGTGGACCACACGAAGGCGTCAATGATTGTCATCATTATGGTGAATACACTTATGCTTCGAAATTTAAAGAATTTATTATAACAACAGCTGTTGAATTAAATGCGGAAAGCCCAACTTTTTTAAATCCATAATTTTATAATAATCTAACGTAATCACAAATAAAAAAAGCCGAGATTTCTCTCGGCTTTTTTTATTATTAAAACATTTAAGTTAAAATAAATTAGTTAACTACTTAACTAATGCTTTGAATTCTGTGCCAGCGCGGAATTTTGGAGCCCAAGCTGCAGGAATTTTGATTGCTTTTCCAGTTTGTGGATTGCGACCAGTGCGAGCTTTACGTTTAGCTTTAGTGAATGTACCAAAGCCAACAAGTTTAACGTCATCGCCTTTTTTTACAGTTTTTTTAACGTTGCTGATGAAACAGTCTACAACGTTTTCACATTGTGTTTTTGACATTTTCGTTTCAGTAGCCATTTTTTCGATTAATTGTGCTTTGTTCATGAGATCTCCTTCTTGAGACTGGCGGTTAAGCCCTAAGTTGTTGTGACATCCTGTTGCGTTGCAAATCATCCGTGATGCGATCATCACAAAACAAAAAATTGATTTCGTCAATACGTAATCTGTAAATAATTTTTTTAAGTTGTCGACAAATGATATTTAACGCTAGTGACGATAACATTTTTTTTGTAAATTAACGATAACTTAATTAACCACGCCGTTTGATTATGTAAAAGCTGATGATACAATTTTGCTGTCACAAATTCAGGGAATATCACAGTGATAAACTCTGTGGGATGTTCTTTGCGAACTTGATCAATAAAGTCTAAAATGGGCTCTGATATTGAACGATAAGGAGAATCTAAAACGTAAAGTTGCATATCAGGAAACTTCGTATTCCAAGCCTCCATCATTCTTTGAGCTGATGCGTCGTCAGTCTTCACAAAACACACACGAAGATCCGTGCTGACACTTTTTCCGTATCGAATCGCATTCATAACGCCCAAATGCAGCCCTGATATAGGAATCACAACAACGTTATCAGTGATTTTATCGCAAACTGGAACATCATAATGTGATTGTGAAAGTTCACGTGCAAACATTACGTAATGCACATGTATACGGTGAAATGCGTAAACGATAATTGGAATAAACACAAAAACCAGCCATGCACCTTGTAAAAATTTAAACGATCCAATAACAACCAGAACACATGCCGTTGCGATCATGCCTGTGGCATTCATCATCATCGACGGAATCCAATTTTTTTCACGTAATCGCCAGTGATGCATGACCATGCCGGCCTGTGAAAGTGTAAACGACAAGAATACACCGACAGCATACAGCGGGATCAGTGAATGCGTGTGGCCTTTAAAAAATATAACTAATGCAATCGCAGCCAATGAAAGGCCAATAATACCGTTTGAAAAAACTAATCGATCGCCGACACTGGCTAATTGTCTGGGTGCATATTTGTCTATGGCTAGTAATGAAGCCAGTCGTGGGAAATCCGCATACGCAGTCGATGCCGCCATAAACAAAATCAAGAAGATTGAAACTTGTACGAAATAAAAAGCAACACCATGGCCAAATACGGCTTGGGTCAAGCTCGAGATTAATGTAACACCTTCAACTTTGGTGATGTCGTAAGAATTCACTAAATAAGTAATCCCAGCGAACATACTCGCTAAAATTAAACTCATTAGAAGTAGTGTTTTATTCGCATTTTTAGATTGAGGATGTTTAAACAAAGGTATGCCGTTAGAAATCGCTTCAATCCCTGTTAGCGCTGTGCAACCTGACGAAAAAGCTTTAAGAATCATAATTAAGCCAAGCTCTGGTAAGTTATCTAAAAGAACTGCATGGGGATGAATAGTAACATCTTCAGGGCCTCTGATGAAACCAACAGCCATAAGCATAAAAATTGAAAAAATAAATATATACGTTGGGATCGCAAAAATAGTCGCTGAATCTTTAACTCCACGAAGACTTAAAACCATCAGTAATAAAATAATCCATACAGCTGTAAAAATTTGTACTGGTGCTAAAACTGGAAAGGCTGAAATTAAATTTTCTACACCTGCAGAAACTGACACAGCAACTGTTAATGTGTAATCAATTAATAAAGCAGCACCTGCGACAAGGCCTGCGCCTGTTCCTAAGTTTTCTTTAGCAACGATGTAGGCTCCACCGCCGTTAGGGTAGGACACAATTGTTTGGCGATAAGACAAAGTCACAATGAACATTAAACCTAGAATAGCTAGTGCAATAGGTAATGACCACATTGTAGCTAATGCAACTCCTGTAAAGGATAAGGGAATAATAATTTCTTCAGTGGCGTAAGCGATTGAAGACAGCGCATCAGCAGAAAGTAGGGCTAAGGCTTTCCATTTTGGAATTAATTCATGCGATTGTTGAGAGCTATGTAGCGGATTACCGATCAAAAGACGACGAATTTTCGAAGCAAACATGAAAGCTAACCCCAGTAAGATATTATAACAAATCTGAAACTATTTTAAAGACTACTCCTGTTGTTTTCGATCCGCAACAGTTGTTGAGTCAGCGTCATTTTCAGCTTTTTCAAGCTCGTTATAAAGCTGTTCAAGTTCTTTTTCATTATAGTTTTGTGATGTAACAGGGGCTTTGTAGTTTTCAGAAGCCCATGCGCCTAAATCAATGATTTTACATCGTTCTGAACAGAATGGACGGTGGGGATTATCAGTTGAATAAAATATTAAAAGCCCGCATTGCGGGCATTTAACTTGTAACTTTTGTTCAGTCATTAATTTGTTTATATACCGCAATTATGAGTTCTGCAACGAGTGAATGTTCCTTGTGCAGCGGGTACATCTTGAACTTTAAAGATAAAATTTAATGTTGAGCTTTCAACTTTACCCTGTGGAACTTCAATAGTTAATTTTGTACGATTATAACCTGTGTTGTAATCACCGTAACCATTTGCTGAAAAACCAGTGCTGTTGTTAATCGCAGACACAGCCATTTCTAAACGAAGTGGATTTCTAACCGCACCAAAATATTGTTTTGGATCTGGAATATAAACACCAGTCGCCATACCTAAAGCCGCACCTAATAAACCGTAACCGGATGGTAACTGTGCTGAATAGTTATAATATTGGTTGTATCTTGGTTGCGCAATTATAGTAGCTAACAAACTGTTCGCACCTGTTGGTGGGAATTGAATAATCATATCCATTGATCCACCAATATAAGAATCACACGAAGCTTGTCCGTAGTTATTCGCTGCGCGATCACAAACGCCCATAGCTAATTTAAAGAATTCACGCATTTTTGATCCGTTTACAACTCTTAATGTCGATGTTCCAGAATAAGTATCAGCGTAAAAACCATTTGAATATTGATAGTTTGCAACACCCACATAAGTGCCGCCGTTGTTATAACAACCGCCGTTGACGTATGTCGCTCCGTTAGCGCAGGCTGTTGTTGCCGGTGCATCGTTATTCCCTTTGTTACAGCCTGATAAAAACCCAGCTGCTAGAACTAAACCTAAAATAGATATTAAATTTTTCATAAGGGACTCCTCTATATATTGTAGTAACTACAAATCCCGAACCAAAAAAAAGCCTAACTAGAATGAATATACAAAGTGATAGCGGATATCAGCCTGTCGAACTTTTTAACAGCGCCCAGAAGTGGCTGGCACCATTAGGATTTCAATAGCTGTTTGTTTTGTTGAGTCTTTTTCAAGTGTGTTGATTCCATTTTTAGGGTATCGGTCACGTCCATAGTATTTCCCATTCAGCCAACGACAATCCCCTCAGACGGTTCTTTTTATAGAGTATAATACCAAGGGCTTCTTTCTCGTTTAACTGAATGTAATTCCGTACAACTTTATAAGCCTTATATCCACGAACAACTCGGCTAAACGGTCTATACATCCACAGCTTTAGTTTTCTTTTAATGCTGTTGATTCCCTTGCTTGATGTTCTTCTTTGAATATTTTTTGGGGTATCGGTCACGTTTCTCAATTTGTTTTTAAAGCGTTCATCAACCACATGTCGTAGTTTGTCTGTTTTTTCGAATTGTTGTGCGATTTGACCTGAAACCACGCGAAAAAAGTGATGAAAAAAACTTCGCCTGCATGTTTTAACTAAGCAATGGATGTGGTCTCCTTGAATAGATATTTGCTCTATTTTTACAAAAAACCTGTCTGCATATTTTAGAATGATTTCATGTGAAAGCTTAAAATTCTGATGAGTTCTTAAACTTTGTGTTTTTAGAACAATTCTATTTATTTTAAAAACAACATGCAGAGATTCCTTACATGATAGCTGGCGTCGGCCTCTGCCATGACGTTTTTTTCGATGTTCCCCACCGTGTTCTAAAGACCGCGAACTAGATGCCTGTTGAAACTGTGTTTGAATACTTTTTAGACCAGGTGTTTGTTTGTGTTTTGTATTTAGTTTTTTCATGTGACCCATACCCCTTATGAGGTATTGAGGATGCAAATCAAAGACGATGGTGAGAATGAATTAAGCGGGGTTAAGCAGTGAAGAGATTCGAAAATCGGATTCTAAGAGTGAAATTTTTCGAAACTGTGAAATCAGAAGTAATAAATAAAACTGTTGATAATTAAGGGTGACCGATACCCAACAGTGACCGATATTCACAATATTTTACGGA
>JANOOI010000102.1:0-5802 GCA_031421235.1 Bdellovibrio sp. | reverse complement strand
ATGCTGGGTCTGTATGACAAATTTGTTTTGATTTAACTGATCAACAACTTCAACAGATTTTATTTTTGTCTGTTGATCAATAGTTTGAAAGTTAGATTTTATCGCGCTGACATAATTAACTGCAATCGCATCAAATTCATTGGCTGATCTTAAAGTTTCGTGAACTAATCGGTCGTCATCCATATAGGCGTCTGAATAAATAAATGAACCTTTTAAATTTTCTGATTTCAAAATAGGCATGCGATCCATAGAATCAATAGCATCAAGTCTTTCATGCATTTCTGGTGTTTGGAAAAGTGAAAGAGCGTCGTACAGCCACATCCCAAGACCCATTTTAAACATTCCAACACGGCTATCAGAAAAAAGTGGAATCATAAATCTTAAGGGATGAACGAGATGCGGTGAGATTTCAAAAAGACGTGTTCGTTCGTTCAAGGCCTCAAACACCAGTTTGAATTCCATATTTTCTAAGTAACGAATCCCGCCGTGAATTAATTTACTAGATCGCGACGATGTACCGTAAGAAAAATCTTTGGCTTCAATTAAGGCAACTTTTAAACCACGGGCTGCTGCGTCTCTGGCGACACCAGCGCCGGTAATACCGCCACCAATTATTAATAAATCGAAAACTTCATTTCTAAGTTTTTTAATGTTTTGTTGTCTTGTGTGAAATGAAAAATCTTTCATGAAATTCCTATTTAGTCGTTTTTAGCCAAACATAATCATTTGACCACTTTTGAAAAGGTAAACTTCTATCAAAATGTAATGTCGTTACCGAACTGGGCAGAATTACTTTTTGGAAATGCTTATCGCGGGATAATTTGTAAGCGATTTCGGTCAGTTCAGCTTCAATTTTATAATCAATAGCCACAATAAGTTCAACCCATAGGGTTTGTGTTTGCCCTTCAAAAAAAAGAAAAGGCTGACCTAAAAAAAAACCCTTAAGAATTTCTTTTTCGCCCTGTTGTTCATAGGCCATAAAGCTCCAGCCTAGTTTTAAATAATGCTCTAATGCTTCTTTGCGAAAACGTGATTCCCAAATTTTCATCATAAAATCCATTTCATTCATATCGAAACGGGGAGATTGACTATCTTTAGGGGCTTGCTTTAAATCTAATCTCAGCTTGTCTTCTGCAAACTGATAAATGACTTCACTATCTTGAATTTGAGCTATTCTGTAACTAATCGACATATTTAGTATTTGAACTGATTATTGTGACATAGCCAAGACCTGATTATGACTTCCAGTTGCGTTAATTTAAAAGACTTATTAAAGTAATTTTATGAATTATAAAGCATTCAAACCTGAAATTTGGGACCACATTCATAGTGCCATTGCACAAATTAAAATCCAACAATCTGCTGGTCAAAAGTTTTATGCAGCTTTTGATGCTGATGGTACACTATGGGATACAGACTTAGGTGAAAACTTTTTTAATTATCAAATAGATCATCAATTAGTAAAATTACCACCAGCTGCTTTTGATCACTATTCAGAAATGAAAAAAATAAATAATGATCCTAGATCTGCTTATGTATGGCTTGCTCAAATTAATGCTGGGCAAAAACTAGAAACAGTTCGTCAATGGGGCCAAGAAGCTTTTGAAACTATTAAGCCTTCACCGTTATTTTCTGAGCAAAGAAAACTAATTGATTTGCTTCAAAATAATAATGTTCAAATTTATATCGTTACAGCCTCAATCAAATGGGCTGTCGAACCTGGTGCAACGGCTTTGGGTTTAACTGCTGACCACGTTATCGGCGTTGAAACAGATACTCATAACGGAATTATTTCCGATAAGCCTGTTTATCCAATTACATACAGAAATGGTAAAGTGGAAGCTTTATTAAAACGCACAAATAACCAGTATCCTTTCTTAGCAAGTGGTAATTCCACTGGTGATTTAGAAATGCTTCAATCTGCTACGCATCTGAAATTAGCTGTGAGTGCAGCCTCCAGAGACGATAAGCTTTTTAAAACCGAAAATGAATTAATACAGCATGCTGAAAAGAATAGTTGGCTTTCTCATCGCTTCATCTAAGGAAACCCAATGGCAAAGCTATTAAAAATTTTATTGTTAGGTTTTTTGATAACTTCTTTTTTCTATATGATTTCCCAAAAAAGTATTTTTTTGGGAAATCATATAGAAAAAAATGAATTGAAAAAGCCTGCTGATTTAATTTTAATAGCTTTGGCAAAGTATAAGAAACCGATGAGAATCGAAATTGAAACCTTTACTGATAAATATAAAAATGAAATTAAAGAAATTCGTCAGATTAAAGTCAAACTCGATAGCCAATCGAAATATTATGCAATTATTCAGCTTTTCAGCGATGATTCAGATGAAAAATCGCCATTAGTAGGACAAATTCAGTTCAAGGATGCAAAGACAAATAATCTTCTAAATGAAGAAAGCCTTAACCTAAATTAAGACTTGTTCATTAATTTTTCAATATCATCGACTTCTTTTGGTGCTAGCGAAGTTAGAACTTCACAGCCTTTATCTGTAACCAAAATATTATCCTCTATACGAATGCCGATACCACGTAATTCTGCCGGAGCTGATGTGTCGTTTGCTGGAATATATAATCCAGGCTCTACAGTGAATGTCATGCCTGCTTGAATTGGTCTAGGTTGACCTTTAATCATGTATAATCCCGAATCATGAACATCCATACCTAACCAGTGTCCGATACCGTGTGGATAATATTTGCGATGCTCATTCGATTTAATGACATCTTCTTTTCGACCAGAAACTAAACTTAACTCAAGCATCAAATCAACTAATAAACTTTCACCCATTGAATGCAAATCCTTAAAAAAGATTCCGGGTTTAATGAAGGCTATAACATCTTTTTGAATTTTTAATATGCCATCATAAACTTTTTTCTGAATCGGTGAAAATCGACCGTTGACTGGAAAAGTTCTTGTAATATCACCTGTGTGAAAATTATTTTCACAACCCGCATCAATCAATAGTAATTCACCATTTTCACAAACTTGATCATTAAAATTATAATGCAGTGTCGTCGCATTATTACCGCTAGCGACAATGTAATTATAACCCTCTCTAGCTGATCCCTGGCTATAAAAAGTGTGGGCAATCACGGCTTGAACTTGTCGTTCGGTGACATTGGGACGAACAAATTTCATAGCCTGAACGTGTGCTTCAGCGCTGATTTCACAGGCCTTACGAAGATTTCTTAAATCATTTTCATCTTTAATAAGACGATATTCACCTAAAAATGTATCAGCATCTTTGATCGTCATTAATCCATAGCCAGACCGACCGTAAGATCTTTTAAGTTGTAAAAGAATATTCTGAATTTTTAAATCAACATCTAGATTTTTATACATTCTGTAATAGAGATCTTCGTAACCTTTTAAAAGTTCGATCGATTTCTTTTCAAAATCTTCAAACGGATATACGGCATCTAATAAAAATTCTTTTTGAGCTGCCTCTGGTCCAAAACGAAAACCATCCCATGTTTCACGTTCAATGTTTTTCGTACGCACAAACATCACTGATTCAGGATTTTGACCAGGACGAAGTAATAAAATAGATTCTGGTTCTTCAAAACCAGTTAAGTAATACAAATTAGAATCTTGTCTATAAGGATAGTGAACATCTTCATTTCTGATGGTCTCTGGATGTGACGCCACAATCAATGCTGCGCCATTTAGACCAGCCATTACTTTTTGACGACGTTTTTTAAAAATTTCTGGATTTTCTGTTGGTTTTCTTTGGATTGCAGCCATGTATTTAATCCTATAGTTTATATTTATCAGCTATTCTTTTAATAGAATTATAACTGAGCTCAGCTGATTTAGCCATAATATCTGACTTTTTATTGAATGCATCGATATCGTAATCACTTAAATCAATTTCAATCACTTCATCTAGACCCATGGCCTTCTTACTTAAGGCTAAAGCAGCTTCTGTCCATATTTGGTTTTCTGGTGAATTAAGCCCTTTCATAAAAGGACGATCATTTTTTTGACGTAAAACATTAATCAGAATAACTTTGTTAACCCCTGTGGCTTTTAAATGATTAACCAGCAAAGCCACATCATTCATATAGGCTAAATTTGACTTATAAGGTTCTGTCAAGCCCGCCGACGGTAAGCAAAACGAAAGAAGCTGAGCTATCGGGCCGCGATTTAATAAATAACTGGTTTTTGTTTTCAAATTATAGGAAGGGCAAACAAACGGGATTTTTAAACCTGTTGTGCTTTTTTTATCATAAATTGTATTTAAGGATTGATCCCAATCGTCCATGTCGCGCATTTTTGAAAATTCCCATTCAACTTCATTGGCTGAAGCAGACTGCGCGTAGGATGCAGCGATAAATGCTCCCCATTCAATACCAGCGACACTTAAAATCGGGAATTTATATTTCTGCATTTCTTTAAGGACTGCAACATGTCCCCAAGTTCTGGCTCCGCCGCCAGAAAAAATAATGCCAAATTTAGGAACTTGAATATGTTGCGGGCGCACAACTTCCGGCTTTATCATGGGCTCCGAAAGCTCTGGGTTGATTTTAGCTTCTCCCACTGGATTTGTAATAACATTAAGTGGGTTCGTTTTTTCAAGCTCTATAGTTTTTACCGGCGGTGCGGGTTTGATTGTCTGCGATCTTTGAAACATTTGGCAACTTGTAGTCATTAAAACAACAGCAAGTAAAACAAAACTCACTTTATTTTTTAGCCTTATCATTTTTGTTATCGTTTTCGTCATCATTGTTTTTACTATTTTTTTGACCATATACGAAAAACTCCCTGTTGCCTTCTTTACCCTGGATAACGCTTTCAAAATAAACTGTAATTGCATTGAACTCTTTTTGACAGATTAACTCAATATTTTTTTGTATCTCAGAATAAATACTTGCATCTGTCACAACGCCATTTTTATCTAGAAAATGTGGTCCGCATTCAAATTGTGGTTTAACTAAGAACAGAAAATGACCCTTATCGGACAAGTTATTAGCAATACATGGTATAACTTTAGTCAGAGAAATAAAAGAAACATCACAAACAATGATATCAAATTTTCTATCCTTTAAAAGTTCGTGATCCTTTATGTTTTTAACATTTAAATTCTCTATGCTAACAACTTGACTGTGATTTTTAAGACGAGAATGTAGCTGACTATGACCTACATCCAAACCGATAACTTGCCTTGCGAAGTTTTGAATCAGATAATCAGTAAATCCACCCGTTGATTGACCCACATCTAAAACAGTTTGACCCGCGATCTTTAGACCACACTGCTGGACAGCGCCCTCTAATTTGTAACCTGCTCTTGAAACGTATTTGTCTATCGTGTGGGGGTCTATTTCTATAAACAAAAAATCGGCTTCTTCAACCTGTTGACTAGATTTTTTAAAATAAACTTTTTTTTCTTTTTTAATATACACTAAACCTAGATCAATTAATTCTTGGGCTTTAGTTCTTGATTCAATTTGTTTAAATTGTACTAAAAATTGATCTAGACGCATATCTTAGTGGACTCTATTTAAATTGAACTGAATAAGTTCTTGCAGTGAGTGTGTATTTAAGGAAATTTCGGTTAAATATTTTTCTGCTAATTGACTTAACTTATGAAGTTCCGCTTGAGTCTTATCTAAACCTATTTTTTGAACAAGATTTTTATGATCTTGCTCTTTTTCGTTCGCATCCAACAAATCATCTTTGACTTGAAAGGCAAGACCGATCGTTTGAGAAAATTCTTGTAAAACTTGTAATTGTTCGGAGTTAGCTTTGCAAATAATCGCGGCACCTGTAACAGAGACTTCAATTAA
>JANOOI010000101.1:0-2339 GCA_031421235.1 Bdellovibrio sp. | reverse complement strand
ATTTTAAAAGGTATGATCGAAATGGCCGGAGGGAAAACTTTTAGTTTATCTAATACAAAAGGAACTAACCAGGACCGTCTGATTATTTTGGATGAATTAATGCAAACTTTGCCTGAAGCAAAAGCCCCGCTGTATGATACTGATAGTTACACAACTGAACATGTTCGTGATTTAGCAGCAGAAATTATTCGTGAAAAATGTTTTGAAGTTCTTAATTATGAAATCCCCTATCAGTTGGCTGTACAAATCAGACAATTCGAAGAAGATGCGAAACCATGCCCCAAAATTTATGCTGATATTCTTGTCGCAAAAGATTCACATAAACCAATCCTTATTGGTCAGGGCGCAGCGAATATCAAAAAAATTGGTCAAGAGGCTAGAAAAGAAATTGAATTAATCATGCAAGAAAAAATATTTCTCGATCTAAATGTCGTCGTTAAAGAAAATTGGTTTGAAAATAAAGTTACTATGAAGGATCTAAAATATGTCACAGAATCAGAATAATCATTATATCGACGCACCTAAAGTGGCTATTATCGGCAGACCCAATGTGGGTAAGTCCACATTATTTAATATTATTACTGGCGCTAGAAAAGCAATTGTTAAAAATCAACCTGGTG
The DNA here is from genome assembly GCA_031421235.1 of Bdellovibrio sp. Lineage (GTDB taxonomy): Bacteria > Bdellovibrionota > Bdellovibrionia > Bdellovibrionales > Bdellovibrionaceae > Pseudobdellovibrio. The sequence goes on along the minus strand of JANOOI010000101.1, from coordinate 1,719 downwards.
TTACCCGAGACATTCAAGTTGAACCCGTTGACATCTGGGGTAAAAAATTTGATTTGATCGACACTGGCGGTGTTACAGAAGCCACTGATACTTTTTCAAAGCTGATCAAAGAACAAGTCAGTGATTTTTTATTTTCCGTCGATTTTATTGTGGCAGTTATGGATGGTCGTGCGGGTCTTATTCCTGAAGATAAAGACATTATTAAAATAGCTAAGCAAACAGGAAAGCCCATGCTTTTAGTGATCAACAAAGTCGATCGTCAGCATGAAGAAGATCTATTAAAAGCTGACTTTTATGAATTCGGCCTTGATGTAGTAGCCGCTTCGTTTGAGCAACGCCGTGGCGTTTCAGAGGTTTTAGAATGGATTGTTAAAATGGTTCCTGAAATTCCGCAAGAACAAGCCAGTACGATTCGTGTGGCTATGGTGGGAAAACCCAATGTCGGAAAAAGTTCTTTATGCAATTGCTTGTTAAAGCAAAACCGTATGCTTGTGAGCAATATTGCTGGAACGACTGTGGATTCAATCGATTCACCACTGACATTTAATGACATTAACTATACTTTAGTGGATACAGCTGGTCTACGACGTCAATCAAAGCGCGAAGAAGATGTTGAAATCATTTCGGCATTTAAATCACAAGAATCAATCCGCAGAGCAGATATTGTTTTATTAGTGATTGATGGCACTGAAGGCCCAACAGAGCAAGATGCTAAGATTATGCAAGCCATTTTAGATGATCATAAAGGTGTTGTGGTCGTGGCTAATAAGTCAGACTTAGGCCAAGATGAAATTGAAAAATACCGCGAAACTTTTAGATTACAGATCGCTAGAATATTTCATTTCTTTGTCGATGTGCCTATTGTTTTCACGAGTGCTACTAAAAACCACGGAATCAATGATCTTTTTCAAGAGATCGAGCGGGTCAGTGAAAAACGTAATTTCCGGGTTAAAACATCAGATTTAAATGATTTCTTTTTTGAGACAATTCGTAAAGCCCCGGCCCCAGTTTGGGGAACAACAAATGTTAAGTTTTATTACTTAACCCAGACTTTTCAAAAGCCACCTGCATTTATGGCTTTTGCGAATCATCCAGACGGAGTTAATAACGGTTATCGAAGATTTTTAATTAAAAATCTTAAAGAACGTTTTGATTTACATGGGATTCCAATCAGAATTTACTGTATGAAATCAAGACGGGGCGGAGAAAGTAATCTGTAATGCATAAAAAAATTTACTGGAGAAATCGGTTTTCATTTTACTTATTAGCTGTCGGGAGCGCTTGCAGTTTAGGTAATATTTGGCGATTTCCTTATATTGTGGGTGAAAACGGAGGCGGCGCTTTTATTCTACTTTATTTATTTTTATGTTTTACTGTTGGGTTATCTATTCTTATTGCAGAATTGATTCTTGGTCGAAGCTCTGAAGCCAGTTTACTTAAAATTACCCAGAGAGTTTCAGTTAATTATAAAAAACCATTTTTTTGGTTTTCGCGTTTAACTTTATTAATCACCTTAGTTATGCTTTCTTACTATTCAGTCGTCAGCGGCTGGGTTCTGCATTACATCACTCAGTTTAGCGTTGGTCTTTTCAGAACAGATACAGCTAGTTACATAAGTCACTTAAATATGAATGTGCTCTCAGCTAATGGCTGGCTTCAATTCGCTTTAGCCAGTGTGCATTTAATTATCGCTGGGCTTATTATTAATCGAAAACTGGC
>JANOOI010000100.1:0-2617 GCA_031421235.1 Bdellovibrio sp. | reverse complement strand
ATCAACACTGGCAAGCTCTTCTTTTTTTTCATTATAATTTTTTATGTAATATTTCGAAAAACTTTTAACCTCTGGATCCTCAATTTCAGTCAAGACCAGTTCAAAACTAGGTTTGAATAAATCAATAATATCAATTTGTATCCGTTTGGCTTGTGTAAATAGAGCATTCACGTCAGTCAGCTCAGTCTGCTTTTTTTCGGTTGCAGTAATAATGCTTTTTAGAACATTTTGAATTTTAGCAAAAACAGGCTTTTTGTTATTTTCAAATTGCTCTTTTAGAGCAAAATCGACTTTTCTTGATTTATTACTTGGTTGAAAATCAAAACTTTCAGCAATTCGACTTCTGATTTCACCAGTTCCTAAATGATAACCAAGGCCTACTTTTGTACAAGATTGGTTTAAAATAAATAAAACACATAAAAAAATAAAATGAGCATTTAGGTTAAGTTTAAGCTTATTTTTAAAACTCATCATATTATTCACCAAGCTGTAGTTCGGGAAACTGTTTTTGTTTTTCTGTTTCTATCAAAGTTTTATTTGAATTTTTATTATACAATTTAGCTGATTCGGCAGCATTTAAAATGTTTCCCAAATAAGTGATCGAAAACACAACGCCGCTAACTAGCGCTGTGTTATCTAAGTTTTTATCTTTAAGTTCTAAAGTTGCCGATAAAAATAAAGCATTAAGAACAAAGGCCATGGCGCCTGATTGCCAACTGCCAGTGTAGGCTTGGCCTGCGCCAGGCAAAAGAGCACTTAAGCTGCCGGCAAGTGCAGGAGATTTTTTTTGTGGCAATTCAGTTTTCCACTTTTCAAAAGCCTCAACACGATTTTTATGATCAGGATTTTTATAGATATTAAAATAATAGGCTTGGTAAACTTGTAATTTGATTTCATCATTTTGCTTAAATATTTCAGGATATTGCTTAACACTTAAATAAAATGTTTCATCTTTTTCACCGATTTCTGTCAGCGATAGTAAATATCCCCACCGAGCTTTATTGTTGATCGTCTTACAGTTTTCATTTTCAGCATTGGCAAATTGAACAGCGCTCAGTAAATAATTACCACGTTGATAGAGACCTGTTGCTTGGTTAAGTGCCTTGTCGGCAGAGAGACAATCTGCCGAACTCGTGGAGCCTAAAAGTAAAAGAATTGAAAGATGAATAATAAAATAAAAATTAAGATGATTTACAAAAAAAGATCTAAAAAAAAGAGGTTTAAAAAATTTCACAATCTGTTGGCAAGTGTAAAAAATAGGTCTCATTTAATGGAGTTACCATAGATAGTCCGAAATGACTAGCATCAGGTTCACGTAAAAATCGGTCAAAAGTTTTAAATAATGAAGACACAGTTCCACAGCGTTGAGACAAAATCTGTGAATACTGACTGTCGCTGGGGTAATAATCACATTTAGAAAAAAGACTTGGTCTTAAAATCTGTTGATAAAGGCTAACAGTGGGGCTTTTTGTGTTTTTTTGTTTTTGGCTGTGAGCCAGTTGTTTCAACTTATATTGTGAATCGAGTGTGCTTGTCATTTGCGAAGTGAGCTGGGGCGAGAAGCCTGCGCAGCTAAACATGAATAGAAAACATAAAAAAAGATGGCTCAGTGGACGGCTGAAAAATAAAAAAACACGCTTATTTTCTTTGAAAGACAAGCGTGTTTTAAATTTCTTCATTAAAATAAAATTACTTTTTAGAAACAGTCTTTTGAACACAGTTGTATTCGTAAGTTCTTTCAGGTTTGTATTTTTGGATCCATAAAAATGGAACTAGAAGGAAAACTCCACCAGCACATGCACCAGCATCAAATTCTTCATTTCGGGAAAAGTTGAAAAATGCAGGTTCACAACCTGGTTTTTCAATACGAACTGATGTCGATGAACCGATAGTTTTTGTGTCAGTGTGAGTCGCAGCTCCAGTTCCTTTTAACTCTCCATCAACATAGATTTTCGCTTGAGAATCTGTTGATCTAATTAAAGTTGTTGACGAGCAAGATGCAAATAATAGTGATGCAATTGCAATTGATATAACTTGTTTCATTTTAGCCTCTCTGTTTTGTGAATAGAGATTAATTAATATTTATTCAATATGGAATACAAATTTTAAACTTGTCTATATTTAAAGCATATTTATTTTTTAGCCAATAAGTGATTAAAAAATAGCTTAGCCTGTTTATGAGAAATGCAGCAGTCTTACTGATCTATGGATCATCAATATGACGATATTTCCAAATAAAAGTACCCAGTGTTATGAACAAAACAATTAAAGTCGCTGCGAAACCGTAACCGTAGCCTTCATCAGGGTGATTGGAATAGTTTAATGCAAAATAAAACATAAAAGATTTATTAACGAGCATTGGCATAATCAAAGTTCTCAAAAAGTCTTTTAAAACTTTTTTAGAATTTTCTTGCTCGATTGTCTTTTTATTTGAATCAGATGGCTTTAACAAAGTTGGCTTTCCCCTGATGAAATGCATTTTGATTTAAAAATAAATGATAATAAATGTCACTTGATCTTGAAAGCATTGCGCTGACACCACAGTATTTAGTCATCGATAAATCAACAGCTTTTTTAAAAAGCTCTGGATCGACAGCCGCGCCGATAAGATAAAAAT
>JANOOI010000099.1:0-5141 GCA_031421235.1 Bdellovibrio sp. | reverse complement strand
GTTATTACTAAAAATATCCATCATGTCTGTGTTGCCCGTAGACAAATACGACTGCGTCCCAGTGCCAAGTGTGAACGCCACGTTACCAGCAGAACCTGTCATATCAACATTTGAAAATGTTTCGACGTACAAAGCACAATTAGCAAGAGGATTTGTCAGAGTAAATCTGAACATCACATTCGAATCTTCTAATGGCATGTTGTTAGGCTTGATAATTCGGGCTTGGTATGTTGTGTATTTAGGGGCTGCAGCAGCAAAAACTAATGATGGCAGAATTAGCGCCATCAAAAATATACATGTGTGTTTACACATGTGAAAAACTAATTTCAAATATACGTCCCGCATCGTCAACAGCATAGACAATTTATCGGACTATTTAGCTAAACACTTGATATCAAATGACAATATATTTAAAAATTGAGAAAAATCCTGATCTGATACATATTTAAAAAATTAAATCAATTTTAATAGATTTGGCTAGGAATTCATTAAAAAGCTGTCAAAAAAATTATTAAAAACAAGACTGTACCAAAGTAGGATATTAAATTTAGTAAATCTTATTTAGAAATAACTAATTTGCTCAGATATTGAAAGTAAGCGTGTTTGATAGTGTTTATAAAGAAAAAATTTATAAGTTAAAAAATTTGTTTCATTTAATTCTTTATCCACAATAAACTTAAGTGTTTTAGAGTTTTGCAAAAGTTCTCTCAATAGAAAATATTTGTATTCATTCAGTTGAGGATCTCTGTAATTTAGTATAACGAATTCTAATTTCTTTTCGATATCAGTCAATTTATTATTTAAGGTGTCTTCAGAAAATTTATTTTTGTGAAATTCAACAACTTTCATATCACAATTATAAACTGTAACCTGAGATAAACATTTTTCTGCCTTGTTGTATTCGGGTAACAAACATTTAATATCGACATCGTATTCTTTAAGAATTGATCCTGTACTAACAATTTCATAAGCAGCTTTTGTTCCAGGGCCATTTTTGGTAAAAGATAAATTTTCAGAAATAAAAATAAAGGCATGCTGCTCTTCACTTAATTTATCATTAATGCGAACGATATCTCCAGCTTCTAATTCTTTAACGTCTTTTTTATAGCAACCTAAAAAAGGCAATGATCTTTGAAATTCGTCAGGTTGAACAAAACGTAAATGATCTGTCATCTGATTTACAAATAAAACAGAATTCCAGCAGTTGGGCCCAAAATACTGAGGCTTTTGATTCAACAATGTCAACATTCGTTTGGGAATTAAACTTTCAATGTGCACTGAGCGAATAGATTCAATACACAAAGGCTTGATGTAAGCATCAGGTCGATCGTACTTGATAAATAACTTATCAAATTGAAAAATTTCTTTATATAACGTTTCGCAGCTATCACCTTCCAGTTGGAAACCCGACTGAGATTTTATCACGCTAACAAAAGGCAAATCTTTTTCTTTTGGTTGAGCTTTTACTTTTTCTTTAAATTTTTTGTTCAGCTGAGTTTTTGGCGGAGTATTAGATTTTGCTGTAATTTGTTGTGCGTTCACACAAACTGAAACTAAAGTCAGTGCTGTGAGAAGCAAGAAAATAGTCAGTTTTTTTAATAAATTTAAGGATAATTTTTTCACTGGTTAAGTTTCACAAAAAGTCCTCTTTTAAGCAATAGACATTATGGCCCCTGTAAATGTTATTCTTTGTTAAAACCTAATGCTTTATAGTGAATAAGAATAAAGCCAAGAACCAGTAGATTGACTAAAAAGTTAATCAAACCTATACAAACTACAAATAGTTTGTGTTTGAGGGGTTCCCGAATGTGTCGTCGCTGCAAGTATTCTAGTAAGCATTTTATTAAGTATTTCCGTAAATTCAAGATTAAGTTTACATGCTTTTTAAGCTTCGCCCAAGTCTTACTACTCAGTTTTGCGGCCTCCGCAGATCAAAAAAGTGACTGCGCTGCCTTTAAAAATGAAGATATTCCGGCTTACTACATCCAAGGCACCCTTGAAGTTCCAGAAAACTGGGATCAACCTCATGGTCAAAAAATTAATATATTTTACTACGGACAAACACACATTAATCACAAAAGTGAAACTCCTGTTGTTTTCTTCAATGGTGGCCCATCACAAAATAGTCACATCCCTTTTGCGCAATTTCAAACCCATACCAAATCTTCGCTAATACCCATCATCTACATCGACCAGCGTGGGACAGGCTGCTCGTCTGCCTACCCCGATACACTAGATAAAGATTTTTTATCACGCATGCAAAATTACGGAAGTCGTTCGATTGTTAAAGATGCTGAGGCTTTAAGATCACATCTTTTAGGCTCACACAGAAAATGGAAAATCTACGGCCAAAGCTACGGCGGATTTATTGCTCATCGCTATTTAGAAATCGCACCAGAAGGCATAGCTGCCATTTATTCCCACGGTAATTCTGTCATGGCAGACTGGCGACTGTTTTACAAATACCGCTTGCTGTCGCAAAAAAGAATTATTGAAAATTATTTCACCAAAGCCCCAAAAGATCGTAATTTAATAATCAGTCTTAAAAAACAAATTCCTGATAGCCAATGTTTTGACAATACTATCATTAAAATCTGCGGTCCCGCAGTGATCGATGCAACGGTTTTACTGTTAGGATTTCCAAGTTCATGGGCAGATCTGCACGGAAGTCTTAAATCCTTACTGAATGCTGAAGGCCTTATTATCCAAAGCAAATTAAAAAACTTTGTACAGAATTTCATTTTTAATACCTTTAGTTATAATCCAATTCCTTTAGCTTTGATTGCAAAACTTGAACTGAATTCCAGTGATGACGCCGATCAATGTTCTGAAGCCATCAAACAACTTAAAGCTGATGGCGAAAATCCTGATGAGTGGCTATTAAATGAATGTCGTTTGTCAAAATCAATTCAATATTTAAAAACTAATGACATGGACAATTCACTGATCGAACAATTCAAAGTCAAAGATCCAATCAATTTAGGAACTGTTGAAAAAAATCTAACAACTTATAAAAATATTCATTTCTATCTTTATTCAGGTGAACTTGACGCTTATGTTCCGAAAGAAACTTTTGCGTCAGAAGTCAGTCAACTGAATTATCTCAGTAATTTTCACTATAAAAACTTTGAAAACAGTGGTCACGACGGGTATTTAACTGAATCAGCATTATGGGATTCAATTATCGATTCAGCTGGTGATGTAGCTACTGATTCGGCTTTTAAATCGAAACTAAAAATAAATTCGAAAATCAGTATCCTTACCGAAGAAACCCCTTCTGGAAATCCAATTGTGACTAAAGGCTACATGGAAGGCTACAACTACCCAGGCCTTGAAGATAAAATATCTCGCACATGGGTTTATATTAAAAAACAAGTTCAATTGGCAGAACCTACAGCAGCACCAATTATTTATTTCTCTCCTTTTATTTTTTCTAAAGAAGAACCTGAATGGCTAAAAAAACAAAAATCTTGGATTGGCACCCATCCTGAAATTTGGACGGACTGGAATGCCATTTCTAACGGAAAGCCACCTGTTGAAGAAGGCAATCCTTTTCCTGATTGGTTTGCAGGATTTCAGTACTACGATACACATTTAATTCAAGTTAATCCGTTTGCTAGTTTTTTTCCATATTACAATTATGATAACTTTGGAATACCAACTGATGTGGCTGGGCTTGGTTATTATTCAGTGGGCCATGAACTTTATCATTATGCTTTGAATTTGAAAAACATTCCTGTAAAATTTCATCACTGCATTTTCGTTTTGCAGAAAGACAACAAAGATCATTTAATGAACCAGCTGGCTAATTTTTTAATAAACAATCAAATTTCTTCTGCTTTGGCTTTTTTACGGGGTTCACAAATCGAAGAACAACTTAAGCCCTGCGAACAGCTGACTGCCGATGAACAAAAATCTGCTCAGGATTATTTAGATCAATTGTAATCATCTTGCGCCTTCTCTGGTCCTGATGAAAAATCTTAATAGTTTAAAAATTTGTGTAAAGAGCTCTCCCAAGTTGACAAATTTCAGACTCTAGATTTCTGTCACAGTTTTCTTTAATTAGCCTACACATACCTGCTCCGGCTCCAAGTAGGTCTCTATAAATATCTGCATCAAGGGGGCCATGTCTTGGTAAATAAATTTGTTTAACATCCGATGAAAAATTTACTGAAAAAAGCATAACTGAGCAACTTTTATGGGCCATCGCATCCGTACAACCCTTTTCAATAATTTTTGATTTCGGAATGAAATAAACCTGAAACTTTGAATAGCTAAAAATCAATCCTATGCATATTATTGCAGGCAAGCTTGCAAATAAAATTATGACCGTAGTTTTCCGAAAAAAACTCATTCAATCCTTTACTTTTTATTTTCTAAAATTTTAATTTTCTTCTCAACACAAACCTCAACACCGACTGGATTAGCAGAATATAAATCTTCTGTTTTGCAAATTTTAGTCAACTTATGTATCTCATTTTCAGCTTTAGCTAAGTTTGAATTTAAAATCGTAAAAATTGCTAAAGTAACTATACTTGCTTTCATTTTAATTGCTTTCATTTTAACTCCTTTTAATTTTATCCTGAACCAAATTAATATTAATAGCCGTGAAACATTCGTCCATCGCCAAGTAAGTGGGCATGACAATCTTTATTTGCTGTAAGACAGTTCTTCACAAATCCTGTCATAAAAACAGGGTCCCAGCCATTCATCCAATCGCCATGACCAGAGTATCCACCTGGGCTTGTTGTGGGGTAATTATCACTTGCGAGTCTCCATTTCGATGTTCCACTAGTACCAACCCGCCAGTGCACATTGTATGTGACTTGTGGGATTTCCACTGGATGAGTCGAAGGACACACACCACTCTGCTTAAACGCCATATGGCTTAAGTGATCAGGAGAATCTAAATTTTTACCATCCCAACATTGTGGAAAAACAAGCATCCAATCAAGAGTTTGTCCCGAAGCACAGTTTGCAATATATTCCTGACGAGTTTCATAAACTTGGTTACACGTATAGCGATTTTTTCTATCGTAAGGGCCAGCTGGACCTGTAGGGTTGGCTGAACCATGAACAATCATTCTTAGCCCTGGCGGAGGAACTGTAACAGTTGCGGGATTTGATTTGTAGTAGACTAA
>JANOOI010000098.1:0-9255 GCA_031421235.1 Bdellovibrio sp. | reverse complement strand
AGTTGCCCAGTATCCAAATCGATCAACAAACTCTTTAGCTATTTTATTTAATGTACTACTGCCGCCACCGCTTCCACTACCCATGCAGCCAACAATTTTTGAATTACCTGGCACAGAGGCATCAACATTCAGAATTGCACTGATCGTGATTGGCTTATGTGGTCTTACTGATTTAGTTTCATCAAATTCAACAATCCAATTACCCGTGTATGTAGAACCTGATCCACTTACAATATCTAATCTGATTGATTTAATGATCATTGATGACGAATACACAGAAGCCTTTTGCCCTACAGCTGCAACAACAACACCTGGTGTGCCTGATACAACACTTGCATAGATTGGTAGTGTAGGCGTAATAGTGTCAGGTAAATTATTTGAATTAAATGAAGCAGATACTGGATTGTTTAGAATATGACTGCAAACAGATCCTTCTGAAAGAACAGTGATCAAAGTTTTTTGTAGATCAAGACCTGCAAGAACTTCAGCAACGGATTTTGTTTCTTTTTGTTGATTCAGTAGCATTGACGAAAATCCAACCATCAAGATCGCCATAATGCCAGTCGCTATAAGAGTTTCTAAAATAGATATACCTTTTTGATTCAGTGGTTTCATGTAGACCTTATCGGTAGTAACGGCAATTCACTAAACAATATATATATATATGAAATCATTGATTATTTTAAGTTATTATGAAATATAAGCTATTGAACGCAGACTCAAAAAAAATCAAAATTCATGAATATTTAATAGACTATATTCCCTATATTAACGTATTATTGGGAACATAGTCTATTAAATGACGAGGTTCTCATGATTAGACGTCTCTGTTCAGTTTCAAAAAATAAGAGTTTTTTTCTATTTGGCGCCCGTGGCACAGGTAAATCAACTTTGTTAAGATCATTGCCACAATTTAAAGACTGTTTATACATTGATTTGTTAAAACCCAGCCAAGAAGAAATTTATGCCCTAGATCCTGAAGCCTTAATTCGTCAAACAGAACATATGACCAGTAAAAATTGGGTCGTCATTGATGAAGTTCAGAAGTGTCCTAAGCTACTTGATGTTGTGCACAGTCTTATTGAAGATCGAAAAATTAACTTTGCACTCACTGGATCAAGCTCTCGTAAGTTGAAAAATGGTGGTGCAAACTTACTGGCCGGACGTGCTGTTGTTTTCTCAATGTTTCCTCTGACTTACTTTGAATTAGATAATAAATTAAACCTCTCTGAAATTTTAAACTGGGGAACACTTCCAAAAATTCTAGATTTTTCAACGGCACTTGAAAAAAATCGATATCTTAAATCTTATGTGCACACTTATTTAAAAGAAGAAATTCAAGTAGAACAAATCGTTCGCAAGTTAGAACCATTCAGGTTATTTCTTCCAGTAGCAGCACAAATGGATGGTCAAATTTTAAATTATTCAAAGATTGCTAAAGATGTCGGCGTTGATCATAAAACAATTGCAAACTATTATCAGATTTTAGTCGATACGAATTTAGGTATTTTTTTAGATTCATACCACAAATCTGTTCGAAAAGTTCAACATGAAACCCCTCGTTTTTATTTTTTTGATACTGGTGTTAAACGTGCTTTGGAAAAACAAATTAACATTCCGCTTGAACCAAAAACGACTGCTTATGGGAACGCTTTTGAATCATGGTTTATCAATGAATGTCATCGTTATAATACTTACCTAGAATTGGATTACTCGTTTTCATACTTAAGAACAAAGGACGATGCTGAAATTGATTTAATTATCGAAACGCCTGATAAAAAAACTTTTTTAGTGGAAATAAAATCAGCTACTAAGATTAACAAAGATCATCTGAAACACTTACTCTCTTTTAAGAAAGACTTCGTGGGTACTGAGTTTATTTGTGCCTGTGATATATCACGTAAAGAAGTACTTGATGGTATTCAGATACTTCCCTGGCGTGATGCTTTAAAGAAAATTTTTAATCTAACCCTATTGAAAAACACACATGTTTTATAAAAATAAACCAGTATGCTATTGTAATTAATCAGTATTTTAATTTATTGCGAAACTGCTATAATTACGCTATAATCAGTGTATGACTGCAAAAATCATCGACTCAAAATTAGCTATTCAAGCATTCAGCAGACTTGATAGCTTGCTTAAAAAACCAATGAAGCTAATCCTTGGCGGTGGTACGGCTATGATCATGGCCCATCAGTTTCCTCTATCAACACGCGATGTTGATGCCGTTTCAAAGAATTCATCGTTATTAGAAATTGAAACTGAAATTAAGCAAGTCGGTGCTGAACTTAATTTACCAGCTGATTGGTTGAACCCCCATTTTTCTAGTTTTATGTTTGTATTGCCAGATGATTTTGAAACGCGCTTGATTCAAGTTTTCAGTGAAAAATTTTTAAGTGTTTACGCTTTAGGCAAAGAGGACATGATTCTAATGAAGTGTTTTGCCCACAGAGCAAAAGACATTGGTCACACAAAATTCTTACTCCAAAAAACATCGAATATAAAAATAGTTGAAAAACAAATCGAGTTGTTGAAACAGAAAAAAATTCCAGGATCATCTGAAGCTTTTGATTTTCTAGATCAAATTCTTGAGGAACTTTCTGATGAAAAATCTTGAGACAGCCTACTTAAAATTAAATACGTCTACTTTAACAGAGCAAGACTGGTTTGATCTAAGTTCTTTTTTTAGATTTGATCCCCGTTTTTTTGAAGCCGCTGTTCTTAAGTTTTCTGAAGAATTTAAGAATCTAAATCCTATGAAGCTTAATACAATATTCCAACAATCAAAGCAGCCAAGTCTAATTGGATTAGTGGTCGATTTAGCTGGATTAATCAATAAAACAAGCCAATTCAAAACTTTTAAAAAAATGCTTTTTGTACAAATCAAAAAATCACCTTTGCAAGTATTTTATATTAATTTACACCCCATCAAGCCAAAGCACTTACTTGAGCTAGTACTGAAATCAAACAGTACTTTTAAAAAATGGGGGTATGCTGAAATTGATTTACCAATTAATAAATCTTTTTCAATTGTAAACCATACTTCTGTCAGTAAAGATATTCGCACTAATATTTTGGCTCAATTTTTGAAAAATAAAAAAAGAATACACACAATTGATTATATTCAGGAACTTCAATCAAAGGGCTACACAATTAGTCAGCGTGTAGCTGAGCTAGATTTAAAGTCTTGTCGAAAATTAAAACCGTACGATCAAACAAAAGGTAGATATTATTTAGTTAAGACTTAAAATTACCACTGTATAGGCTTTAGCCCTTTTGATTTTAACCAAACATTCGTTTTTGAAAATGGTTTCGATCCGAAAAATCCTCGATGAGATGATAATGGTGATGGATGCACACTTTCTAAAATCAGATGTTTCTTGCGATCAACAAACGCAGCTTTTTTCTGGGCGTAAGCACCCCATAAAATAAACACCACATGATCACAATTCTCATTCACGACTTCAATAATTTTATTCGTGAATTGTTCCCATCCTTTTTTCTGATGGGCTGCTGCTTTTCCGTCTTCAACTGTTAAAACACTATTTAATAACAGCACGCCTTGCTGGCCCCAGCGTTCAAGGTTTCCTGTATTAGGAACTGCAATTCCTAAATCACTTTGTAATTCTTTAAAAATATTTTTCAATGATGGTGGAAACCTGATTCCGTCTTGCACTGAAAAACACAAGCCGTGCGCTTGACCAGGCCCGTGGTAAGGATCTTGTCCTAAAATCACAACTTTTACATTTTTTAAATCAACAAGATCTAAAGCTTTAAAATAATTTTTCTTATCTGGATAAATAACTTTTTTCTGATCAAATTCTTTTTTTAAAAAAGATTTTAGATCTTTCATATACGAAAGTTCGAATTCATTTTTTAAAGGTTTTAGCCAACTATCAGTTAATTTTATATCCAACATGTCTTTAATTGATACAATGACTTAGGTCGAGACACGAGCATTAATTTACTGCAGCTAAAAGAAAATAACGCTTTTTTCGGTATTGGCCTTTTTGAAGATCGAAGACAATGTTAAAATATTATTAACAGCTAACTAAAACACCTAAAGGGGGCTTTATGTCTAAAAAACGAAACAACGGTAAACCTTTAGAAAGCACATTGAATCTTATTGAGACAGACCCCGAGGTCAAATCTTTCATCTACCAACAGATCAGTGAATTTGCACCCTACGTGACACCAGAAACCCTAGTGGTTGTGTTGGCTCGTGATCCGTTGGCCCAACAAGAAGAAAAAGAAGTTTCAGCTGATGATTTTCGCATTGCGATTGTTTTAAAAGAACAGGACGCTTCAATCGAAGCTGAAGCCTACAGTCCCAATATTTTTGATGCAATCAGGTTAGCGAAAGAATCGATGATTAGTCGGTTGTCTGAAATTAAAAATAAAGTTGAAAATTCAAAAGACCGTTTGAAGGCTATTAAAGACGCTGGGAATAATTCTCAGGTGCATTAGTTAACATTAGGTTTTTAAACAATTTAGCAGGCGGGTATTATAATAATAAATGTGCCGGCCTGTTTTTTTCTTTGATAAAATACCACCTCTTTCAAGAGCAGCTAAGTATTTGCTGGCCGTTTGATACGTGATTCCTAATTTTTGACTCATATGAGTTGCATAAGTAACGGGGTAAGAAAAAATATGATCGATTAAATCTAAACTGTAAATTGAGCTAAATTCCAAGCGTAATTCAATTTCCAGCGCAGACCTTTCAGCCATTATTTTTAAAACAACTTGTTGAGTTATTTGTGCCTGTTCATACATTGCAGTCATAATAAATTTAATAAACTCAAGCCACTTTTGCGATTCAGTGACAGCCAGAAGTAATTTATAATATTGATTTTTATTTTTGTTCAAATAACCACTAATATACAGAATAGGTAATTCTAATAATTGATTCAACACAAGTTGTAATACAATTAATATACGCCCAGTTCGTCCATTACCATCCGAGAACGGATGTATAGCTTCAAATTGATAGTGACAAATTGCAACCTTGATTAATACATCTGTCAAATCGTCAGCATCATGAACGTACTGTTCCCAATTACCAATAAGTTGCGGAACGAGTTGAGCTGGTGGCGGAGTATAAATAATTTTTGCACCGCTTGCTATTTGATTTTGTTGCATTCGAAATTGACCACCAGCTAACGGCATAAGTTTTTGATGAATGGTTAAAATAGTTCGTGTTGATAAAGAGTATTTATCAAGTGAGGCAAAACCAGTGTCGATCGCAGATTTATAATTTAATGCTTCCTTCGCTGCCAGGTCTTGATCAGCAAAATTTTTAATTTGTTCTTCCAGTGCAGTTTCAATTGTTGTGTGTATGCCTTCAATTTCAGAACTGGCAACAGACTCTTGCAATAACGGAATATTTAATAAAATTGTCGGATTATTTATCGCGCGGCATGTACCCTTAAGTTCTGCTAAAGCTGCATGCGTTTTAATTAACAACGCAATCATTTCATCTGTTTTAAAGTCACCAGAACTAAGTCTAGGTGGTAAATTCGCAAGAACGAATGACTTGTTTTTTAGGGCTGACATTTAATATATCTCCAAGTTACATTAAAAATATTCAATTTATTTAATATATCATACATTATATATTAAAAATAATCAATTTATTTAATGTATGTTTGAAACTGAAAGAACGATTGAAAGCGGTTACAGACGCTGGGAATAATTCACAGGTGCATTAGTAGAATTACTTAATTTTTGTATGAATTCCAATTTCACGATATCCTACTTTGCGGAGATATTAACTGCAAAAACTCTTTAGATAACCTGATAAAGCGTCGATAACGTAGATAGTTACTCTTACGCATATCGGACCTCCGATTAAAAGTCGGATGTTCGTACGCACATAAAGCTGTTAGGCTCATACCTAATAGCTTTATGCATTTTTACGTCCAATTAGTGCATTAGTGTTTATAGAGTACCTGCAAACGTTCTACAAGTTTCCGAATCCCAAAACAGAGTAGTATACCAAAGCAACCAATAATTAAAGATATTGGACACATGTTTAAAAAATTTTCGAATGGATTGCTAGGTATGAAGTTATTTTCATTGTGGAAGTATTTTGTATATCCATAAATTATAATTCCTACAACAAACGCAGTGAATATATTAATAAACTGGAACAACAAAGCCTTACTTAATTTAACATGTAAAAATGCACTTAAAAAGCCTACTACAAAATATACGGCCACTAGATGAAGGGCTATATATCCAACACTACCTTCGAGCCAGACAATAACAAATAAAATATTCATTATGAAAAAAAATATCCGTAAAGCTTGTTTCACTATAGCATACTCAGACTTCCCTGATTTAACTGCCTTCTGCGCTAGTAACATTCTTATTTAGCAACAGTCTTTCGGATCATCACTCTTTTGTTCTCACAATCACTTAGTTCTAAAATAACAACCAAGGCAGGATGATCTGTATCTAATCCAATAGGCGTACAAGTTGATCGCATTATGCGATTAAGGCATTTTTTTGAATCATCAAAATGCATTCTAACATCTTGCGATACTTGACCTGATTCAATTTTTATTTCTTTAGAAGTTGTTTCCCGAATATTATAAAAAATATCTGAATCTTTCATCCATTTCACAAATTGGTTTAGATTGACTACTTTGCATGAATTTTCTACCCATTTAGGTAATTCACCAGCATGACAAAAAAATCCAGTAAAAATTATTAATACACTTATGATCTGCTTCATACTATCTCCTATTTCTTTTCCTTCGATTTATTTGAAATTTTATCAGCAATTTCAGCAGCTTCTTCTTTAGAGTACTTTGCTCCAATTTGAATAATGCCAGTTATAATAGAGCCTTGAACAATTGGTGATGAGATAACTTTATTATCTACGATAATATCTATTTTTTCGCCTTTAAGCTTTTTAGTCTGATCAGCGAATTTTTTAGTAGACGCAGAATTTAATTGTAAAGAAATATCCCAACCACCATCGACACGTTCCATAGGAATCGCTTTAGAAATATCTTCTGTCGAAATAATTACTGTATGTCCATATTTAACGACTACCTCTGCTGTTAGTGAAGACACAGAAAATAAAGTTATATCTACGCCTTGAAATTTTCCATCGATTTTAAAACAATAGAATTTACCAGGACTACCAGAAATAATTTCGAACTTTTTTATTGAATCAAGTCCAATATGAAGATACCCGTAACACTCAATATCGTCAGTTCGCTTAACCCGCTGAACAAAGTTCCATTCATTTTGGTCAGAGCTAAATGGAGTATTAAGAACATTGTATAACTGCACAGGTCCAACAAATTTTATTGTAGATTTAGGTAAATTTAGTTTTTCATTCAACTTAGAGTAATCCACTTTTGCAAATGCTTGTTTCGCAAAATCAAGAGCACCATCTGCCCTATCTAGATTTTTTACAGAAAAAGTTCCACAACCTGTGAATACAATTAAACTTATAAAAAGTACTAAAATTTTCAAATTGAACTCCTGATGATATAATCTTGTTCCATGTTTACTTAATTTCTTTATTAATTCTCGTCATCTGATAAAACACAATTTTTAAACGGAATGTTTCTTGATATATTTCGTGGTTCGAACTGTTCTGAATATATTCCATGCATTTTTTTAAGATCCACAAAAAACCAGACTGTCACTCCTGCGCAAGCCACTGTCATTTCAAATTCTTCTGCCGTTTTGGTCATGGTGCAAGAGCAAGGATCCTTACAGCTTCTATCAATCTTCCAAGAAGATATATATGTGCTAGTAATAAATTCTTCTTTGTTTGTAATTATGGTTCCATCATCTTCGGCAAATTCTTTTATTGTTGTGACTAATGGCTCGTTCAAAGAAAGCTCCACCCGATTTGATATGTAGATATCATTAGTATCAACAGGTTCGCATGAAAGAATTTGCGCATTAGCTTGCGCGGAAACTAATATAATTAAAAACACTAAAAAACTTTTCATAAACGGGCTTCCAAATATTTAACCAAACATTTTGCTATTTTACTTAATTTCCTTCTGCACTAGTTCCCCGATCACATCTTGCAATTGATCAAACAGGGCTTTTTGCGCAGGAAGAATATTTTTTAATTCGACAGTTAACACCGGAGTATTCTGTTCAACCCATAAGTAGCGGCCAAGACTTCCCGGGAAGTTTCCCAATCGTTTCCAAGGTAAATAAGCATACTGCGGGGACTTCACGTGTGGACCATCGAAATCTAAAACATTTAGCGGAGTGTGCACAGAAATCACGAATTCAGGTTTAAATTCTTTGATGTGTTCTAGCAAGCAATTGACTTCAGGTTCGCTAGCTGATTTTTCACCCGGGAATTTTCGTAATGAACCTTGGGCTTTTTCTTTCCAGTATTTGGTGGCTTCTTTATCCCAATCTTGTGTCGGGAAATTTATATTTAAATCAACACCGTTGGCATTTGATCTGGTTTTTTTACTAACGCCGTCAGGATTGGCGACAGGAATGATTCTCCAGTTATTGCGAACTTCGATATCGTGAATGCGCTCCATCCAGTATCTGCCGACAGCACCCGCATGGGTTTCATCACCGTGGATCAGGCTAATGACTAAAATATTTTTTGATTTATCGTTCTGGCCTTTTTTATCGTAGTGATAGATCGGTGATCCAGTGACTGATTGGCATTTTTTAGTTTGTTTTACTTGCTTACAAACTTCGGATAATTTTGAAACACCTAAGTAACTTTTGTACAAATTTAAATTTTGTTCACAAATTTTTGAAAGTTCAGTGCTGTCACTGGATAAGTTTTGGTCAGCCGAATCTGCTGCGCAGACCGAATGACTGATCAAAAGACTGAATAGGCTAATCAAAATGAGACTCTGAAATTTCATTCACAAAATATCAACATAACATCACAAAAAAGTCCTCATGTTTTTTTAAACTTGTCCGAATAGATAAAGACGTTAACTAGACCAAAGCCTAAGGAGGGCCCATTAATGGCGAATAAAAGCAGTTTCCTACTTGCCGTACTTTTTATTGCAAATCCGTTCGTGCTTCTGTTTTATCAAAACTGCTCGGTAGTTCCCCATCCTCAAGGCGAAATAAGTAGTAGCTCACATAAAAAAGACTTGGCATCTGACTTTAGACAGGCTGAAAGTCTTGGCGTAAAAAACATGAAATAAAGCTATTGACTTACATATAAATTACAGTGTAATTTATATGTATGAAAAAGACTAACCAATCGCCCCTCCCAGCGTTATCAACAAAAGA
>JANOOI010000097.1:0-2879 GCA_031421235.1 Bdellovibrio sp. | reverse complement strand
AAGGTGAAGTCGGCGAATTTATCTGTACTGGAGATCATGTTTGTCGAGACTATTATAATAATCCCGACGCTTTTAAATCTGCAAAGATTTTAGATACTGAAAATCAAGTCTGGCACCGCACCGGTGATTTAGCCTACATCGATAAAAATAAAAATCTTTGGATCGTTGGCCGGGTCAACAACGCCGTCGAACGGCAAGGAAAGTATTATTTTCCTGTGCAGGCCGAAGTTTTACTAAA
The DNA here is from genome assembly GCA_031421235.1 of Bdellovibrio sp. Classification (GTDB taxonomy): domain Bacteria; phylum Bdellovibrionota; class Bdellovibrionia; order Bdellovibrionales; family Bdellovibrionaceae; genus Pseudobdellovibrio. The sequence continues at coordinate 2,641 of JANOOI010000097.1, read as the reverse complement.
AAGGTTTCCTTACACTGAACGCTGTGCATTTTTAGGTTTGTCTGTATCAGATCAGCACACCGATCAAAAAACATGTGCTGTGATCCAACTGAAAGAATCGGCATTAAAAGAAAATTTTAATTTTAAAAGTGCTCAAGAAAAAATTATCAAAATTTTTGATAAAAATAATATTCCACTTGATTACGTTAAATTTGTTAAAAGTGTTCCAATGGATCCACGGCATCATTCAAAGGTTGAATATGCTGTACTTAAAAAAATGCTCTCAGACAACAACGAGGTTATACATGCTTAAAGGATTTAAAGCTCTTATTTTGGAACGTTTTTCGCCAATGACGTACTTGCCGATGATCATCGTTTTTTCAACGGCTAATGGTTTATATTTTTATTTTGCGCAAAATGTGCAGTTTAAATTATCAATTATCATTGTCTGCGGTCTTGTGATGTTATCAGCTTTTTTTAGACTGCGTCTATTTGATGAAATCAAAGACCACGACGTTGATTTAAAAATTAATCCCAGTCGTCCATTAGCTAGGGGCGCTATTCTTACATCTGAAATACAACTGGTGATCTGGCTTTTGATTTTTTTCGAGCTTTTTGTGACTTTGTTGATTAACAAAACGGCTTTTATCGTTCATTGTTTATCGATTGTATATTCTTTATTGATGTACAAAGAATTTTTTATCGGACGTTTAATCAGACCGCGATTAGTTGTTTACGCCGTTTCGCATACTTTTGTCAGCGTGCTGTTTGGTTTATCAACGGCCACGATTGCTTTTAAAGTTAATTCTCTAAAAGAAGCTTTTGCTGCGATTGGTTTTTTCTTAGTGAACTGGGCTTATTTTAATTTGTTTGAATTTTCGCGAAAGACGTTTTCTTCCACAGAAGAGCGCAAAAATGTAGATACTTATTCAAGCTTGTTTAAACCTCTTGGTACAGCGCTGTTAATCTTTTCGCAGGTTTTAATGGCAGTTATTGTTTTAACGTTAACTTTGCAAATGAACATGCTGGTTATTTGTTTACTGTCTTTAGTTTATTGTGGCTTTTTAGTATTATACGTCCGTCAGCCGACAGAAAAGTTTGCCAAATTACTAAGACATGCTTCAGGTGCCTTTATCATTTTATCTTACTGTATTCTAATATGGAATTTCTGGAGATAGTATGCTGGTAAAGCCCCAATCAACTTCTTTTTTTGCTAAAAATGAATCTGGGGGGAAAGGCTACAACCTTTTTCTAATGTCGCAAGCGGGGTTGCCTGTTCCAGAATGGGTTGTTTTTGGACGACGATTTTTTAATGAATTTTTAAAGACTCATCAAATCGAGGCCGAACTGCATCAGTATTTAGATGCTTTGATTGAAGGAAAAATTACGCCGGGTGATTGCGAAAAAAAAATTGAAAAACTGATCACAGAAAAATCATCAACTCCATTTTTAAAATCACATCTTGAACAGGCCTTAAAAGACATGGCGGGAAAAGTTTTTTCAGTGCGCAGCTCAGCAGCTGATGAAGATGGTATGTCCCATTCATTTGCTGGCCAATTATCAAGTTTTTTATATGTCAGTAATTTTGAAGATGTTTTAAAATATATTAAATTATGTTGGGCATCAGGTTTTTCTGAACGCGGTTTAAGTTACCGAATTCAAAATAAAATAAATCTTAAAAGAATTTCAGTTTCAGTAGTTTTACAAAAAATGATTGATCCCGATAAGTCAGGTGTACTTTTCACATGTGATCCTGTGGCTCAAAAAACTGATCGCTACGTTATCAGTAGTGTTTACGGTGTCGGTGAAGGTTTAGTTTCTGGAGCGTTAGAAGCCGACACATTTTGGATTGAATCTGCTTCAGGAAAAATGATAGAATCAAGTCTTGTTGAAAAAACGGGAATGATGAAAAAATCAGGAAGTGGTCAGTGTGAAATTAAACCCATTGATAAAACTTTAGCCAATATTTCTTCTCTGACTGAGACCGAAATTCAACAACTGTGGGTGTTGGGTCAAAAAATTAATGATCATTTAAATCGTCCACAAGATATCGAATGGGCTATTGAAAATAATAAACTTTATTTATTACAAACAAGACCTGTGACAAATTTAGATCAAGATCTAACGGGTTATCCAAATTTATGGGATAATTCAAATATTATTGAATCTTACGGAGGGTTAACATCACCACTGAGCTTTTCATTTGCTTTACGGAATTATAAAAATGTTTACGTTCAATTTTGTGAAGTTTTAAATGTACCCAGCCAAATTATTAAAGAAATGGATTCGTACCTGAGTTACATGCTAGGTGCAATCAATGGACGCGTGTATTACAATTTATTTAATTGGTATAAATTAGTCGGTGTACTACCGGGTTTTAAACAAAATCGTGAATTCATGGAAACTATGATGGGTGTTAGCGAAAGTTTGACAGATGAAATCGCTAATCGAATTAAGCCCCACCCGTCTTGGGATACTTTATCCGGTCGATTGCGAAAAATGATCACTGGATTTAGCTTTCTGAAATATCATTTCACCATTCAATCGATGGTTGAATCTTTTTTAGAAACTTTTAATAAAGATTATATCCGGTTTAGGTCTTTGCCACTGCGTCGTATGCGCGGCGACCAACTTATTCAAATTTACAGTGAACTAGAAACCA
>JANOOI010000096.1:0-3995 GCA_031421235.1 Bdellovibrio sp. | reverse complement strand
TGTTAATTTTCAATCAAATTGCTGTATCAGAGACCTTGATCTCATTTTGATACGATGCGTTGTTTGCGTAATATAACCAAGGTCGTGTAGAAAATGCAAGAAAAATATTGCATTGCATTATAATAATTTTAGGACCCCCATAGATTGTTTAATACATATACACTAGTAAGTATGACCTATTCAGTGACTCAACAAATCGATAAGTTCTTGAAATTTCAACAGAATATTAAATCTTGTTCCGAACACACTTTGCGTGCATACAGTACGGATCTATCACAAGCCTTTAAAATGAACACAGTGGTAAACAAAAAATCAATTAGCAATATAATTCAAATAGCTGACTTTAAGCATCTGCGGTTTGGTTCAAGCCAGGAGCTTTGGTTGATGTGCCGTGAATCCTTAAGCCAATGGGGGCATCTGTCTTTAGCCAGTCGTAATCGAAAAATTGCCACTTTAAAAAGCTTTTTCAACTGGATGTACGATGAAAAGATCATTGATAAAAACTACGCTGATCAGTTGATATGCCCCAAAGTTCCCAAGAAAATACCGCATTTTATTTCAGTCGACGAAGTCATTTCAGTCATTAAATACCTGTCAGAGGCCAGTCAAAAAAATCAAGCAGCCTTACCACAGTATGTTTTATTTGTTTTACTTTATGGTGGAGGCCTTCGCATTAGTGAAGCTTGCAACCTAAAATGGAAAAGTATTGATTTGGATTCACGAAAAATTCTTGTGCTAGGTAAAGGAAATAAAGAACGTTATATTTCTCTTCCACAATTTTGCATTGATGTTCTTATAAAACATAAAAGCAAAGAAAAAACTGAATTTGTTTTTGGTGCTCAAACGTTATCAACGCGCAAGGGTTACGAGATGATCAGACAGGCCGGAGCCAGCGCTACGCTTATGTCGCCTTTGCATCCACATTCACTTCGTCATAGCTATGCAACACACATGTTAGCCAGTGGCGCAAATCTCAGAGTGCTGCAGTCATTGTTGGGCCATGAAAGTCTTCAAGCTACAGAAAAATATACACATTTAAATATTGATTCATTAGCTAGATTAGTTGAAGCCAATCATCCGCTATCGAAGAAACCACAGGTCAAACCGTAGCATTTTTAATATAATGTAAAACTTGTGACTCAAGCGAATGCCCGTAGGTTTCAACGCTTTCATTAACTTCAGGAATTTCATCTAGCATTTGAGATTCGGAAATATTTACTTTTAAAAAAGGTGCCATCCAATCATCAACTGTAATAACACCTTGCTGAAATAAAAGTTTCAAACAAAAATGTAACTTATAACGATCAAGGTTTTTGACTTCACCTAAGTTTTTTAATGTATGCCCCAGCAAATTAAATAAAAAATGAGAATCAAAGTCCCCTTCTTGCGAAACATGGTAAACACAGTTTAACGTAAATAAAGCGAATTCTAATTTATCATAATCTGTTCGGATCGATTTAAAATCATCTAGCAACTGGGCTTCATTCAAAACATTTAATTGGTCCTCTGACTTCCCAGCTTTGTAAGTTAACTTTACAAAGTGTGAAGGCTCAAGAACTCCGCCACCAAATCTTTTTTTGCTTTTCAGCGCAGCACGCGCGATGAATGATTTTTTTGTGCCCGAAGATGATAAGGCATGGATAATTAAATCTGATTCACCATATTTCATTTTTTTTAATATTATAAATCGATCTTGTGATTCAGACATTAACCTTTAAATAGACCATTCCGATTGTTCGGTCAATTGATCGTGATTTTTCTCTAATTTTTGAATAAATGAATCATTCACATTGGTCTTGCGAGCAACAACCAACAACCCACGCAAAAGATCTTTTTGCTTAGCTTCAGGCCACCAATTAACAAACTGCTCAATCACCCATGATGGTAAATCGCTGGCTGCAAAAGCCTCTTGATCATTTAAATTTAAACTGCTTTTTAATGCTGATCCCGAAACGGTTTTCGAATAAATCACTATGCGATCATTCAGCTGACCCAAACCTGATACAAACTTAGAAAAATAATTAAGACCATTTTTATCAAAAAATGGATCACTGGTTTTGACAGGCTGGGTTTTAAGAAGCCCATGGCAAAGATCTGCTTTAATTTCTTGAAAATGCCCCACTAACGGAGGAGTCTTTAATTTATCAGTTGTTAGCACTAAACTGTAGCCTGAATGAAACAACCCGCCTGCAATCACTAATATGGCATAAGGGTTTGATTTCAAAGTTTCAATATCACTGTCATCAAAATAACTTTTTATTTCGATCGAATAAATTCTTTTTGATGAAAGTGTTTTGTGGATTTCTTGTCTTGAGGCTTCTGACATTAAAATTTCACCAGTGATTTCATTTTCTGCAGACCATAAGGTAAAATTCATTTCATGATCGAAAGAATTTAAAAACTGTAAATTTGTTTCATTCTCTTTTTTAAAACTAATTGGTGTTTGCAGTCTGTAAAAATGTGGTAATAACGATTCTGGCAAACTGCTACCTAGACGTATTACAGAAACTTTGGGTTTATGGGCTAAAAAATGAATCAATCCAAAACAAACATCATGCACAGCCATATATGAATTAACGTAGACTTTGGCTTGCAAATTAGCCTGTGAAAGCAAAGCTATCTGATCCGATAGAGTTTTATTGGTTTTTTGATAGTTTTCAAAAAGTAGATAGTCCATAGGCCTATTTCAAACTGATTTTTTTTCTTTATATATCTCTAAATCTGAAATAAGTTTTAAACACGACATTCGTCCAATACTCAGTCACTAAAAATGATGAAATACTAATGACGTCTTAAAACACAAGGAGATATCGATGAAAAAATTATTGTTAATTATTTTAATGTTACCTATGAGTTCTTGGGCTTTAGTAACTGCACGTTTAACTTACGGCGGTTTAGTTTCTAAAGATGCTTTGAAGGCAGCCTGTGAAGGCACAATCTGTGCGGGACAAGCACCGTCAATGGTTCCGCTATATGGATTGGGCGGCGATTTGATCATTAGCCTACCATTCATTCCGTTCGGCTTCGGTGTTCGTCAGGAAGACTTAGGCTTAGATGCAAAAAGCGGTTCAATCGCAGGTGATGCAGAATTAAAAAGAACAGCTTTACTAATGAACTACCGCTTTATCGATACCATCGTTCATTTTGGATTAATCGGATCATACGGTTTAAGCCATGACGCAAGCCTTATAGTAAAAAACAACGGTGTCGATGTGGTTAACTACGGCGATGGCGATTTAAAAACATATTCACTAGGTTTAGAATTAGAAGTAAAACCTTTAATCGTTTTACCACTGGTCGTCGGTGCAGAGGCTGGTTACATGTCAGCTAAATGGGACAATGCTAAAAATAAATTAAATTCGACGACGAAGAATTTAGATTTAAGTGGAACGTATGTTAAAGTTTTATTGGGCTTAGATTTTTAGATTTTTGTTAGAAAAATTTTGATTTAAAAAAAAGCAGTTGATGATATCAACTGCTTTTTTTATTTGTTTAATTACAATCTAGGGATTAACGACCAACGGTGATCGTACAAGAAAAGTCTGACTCTTTAGTTGAAACATCTGTATCAGCGTAACAATATAAATTTCCAAGAGTATATTCAGTAATTCGTGCTGTATGAGTTCCCATTTCAGCGCCTGATTTTTCTAACGCAAAAAATAATTCACGTGCACTCTGACCACTGATTTCAACTTGAGTCGAATTACGATCTGATTTTGTTTGTGCGTTTGCAGATACAAAAAATCCAAGCACTAAACTGACTGATAAAAATAATTGAGCTGTTTTCATAGTTATTCCTTTTATTAAAAGTGGTTCTGTATTCAACATAGCAATCTAATTACCACACTCTAAAACCACTTAATTTTGAATAGGGTATAAATGATGTGTATTGAAAATATACAAAGTGCTATTAAACGGATTTTTAGGGCCTTTTTATTTCTCCTTTTAAGTTGAAATTGTAAGCCCACGGTGAAGTACATCTTTCCATTTCGCAT
>JANOOI010000095.1:0-5021 GCA_031421235.1 Bdellovibrio sp. | reverse complement strand
CAACAGCATGGCGAAAGATGAAAAGTACTGCTCAAGAAGATCAAATATCGCTTAAACCTTTTTCTGGTTTTCGATCTTATCTTCATCAAAAGAGCCTTATTGAAAGACATCTCAAAAATGGTCGGATGATTGAAGATATCTTAACCCACATAGCTATACCAGGATTTAGCGAACATCATTCTGGACTTGCTGTAGATGTGCACGCCGACGGAAAAAACATACTAGAAGAAGAATTTGAGCAGACCAATCAGTTTCACTGGCTAAAAGAAAACGCATCACGATTTGGTTATTTACTAAGTTATCCAAGAGATAACAATCAAGGAATTATTTACAAACCTTGGCATTGGTATTATACGGGTGAATCATGAAATATAAAACATTTAATGAATTTTGGGGCGAGTTTTTACAGGTCACCTTTCATTTAGAAAATCCAGAAAGATGGACCGCCAGAGAACGCAGAGCTAAATGGGTTTTAAGTCATCTTGGTTTAGCAGTAGATTCCAAAATTTTAAATATTGGTTGCGGGGATGGTTTACTTGATATTTGGTTATCGCGCATGGGTATGAGAATGACATCCGTCGATCGTACTTCAAAAGTAATAGAACTAGCTCGCCAAAGTGATGACACCAAGAAGGTCAATTTTTTAAACTCAGACTTCAGACAATTAAGCTTTGAGGACGAGTCATTAGATGGGGTTTTATTTCTTGAAGCGGTTGGCCTGGTTAGTAATGAAGACGATCAGATCTTATTAACAAAATTAGTAAGTGGTTAAAGTTAGGATCAAAATTTATTGTCGACTGTCCTGAAAAAGTTGATGTCGAGAATTCTTGGACCAAAATATTACCCTCCGGGGAAATTTCTGGAAAATCCTCTTACGATAAAAATACCCAGATTCAGCAAATAGATTTTTTTTTCAAAGATAGTTCAGGTGAAACATTTGGTATACTTGACTCCACTGATCCGATTCGCAATAAGGGATCAGGAATAGCGCGCTATCTTTATTCAAAAGAACAGCTGACCCGAATGCTTAATTTAGCAGGATTTGAGGTTGCTGAAGTGCCTCATTACTTTGAGAAAAATTACTTTTCTTTAGTGGGCACTAAAACTGGGCGACCATAAAAGAAATGGCTCACGTGAAGTGTTGGGCATAGGATGTAAAAATCATTGGCAACTGTGTAACTATCTGCAAGAGTTAGTTCATGAAACATAAATCTATCGCTAGAATTGCCATTATCATGTTAGTTGTTTTCGGGGCTACTGTTTTACTTTACCCCACCCTTTTCGGCCCAGAACCTTCAGGGAAATCTCCTGTAGAAGCACCGCCGGTTGCAACTCCTGGCGCTACCGGAAAATAAACCTATTAAATCATTTCAAGATTTAAATTTATCAAAAGAAATTAGCCAGGTTATTTCTGAAATTAATTTTACAGAAATGACGGATGTTCAATTACAATGTATTCCGTTGTTGTTAGCGGGACGTGATTTAATCGGGCAGTCCAAAACGGGCAGTGGCAAGACAGCTGCTTTTGTAATTCCGGTTTTACAAAAAATAGATATTAAAAATCGCCAGCCACAGGCTTTGATTCTCTGCCCGACCAGAGAACTTTGTGATCAGGTTTTAAAGCAAGCACAAGTTTTTTCAAAGCATATGCGTGATTTTAAAATAGCCCAGCTTATCGGCGGCAGGCCAATGGGTGAGCAAACCAATGCTTTGGCTGCTGGTGTTCATCTGATCGTGGGAACACCCGGCAGAACATTAGAACATTTTAAGAATCGAAATTTTAAAACCCAAAATATAAAAATGATTGTTTTAGATGAAGCCGATCGATTATTAGATGATGCTTTCGCTGAAGAGATTACATCTATTATGGATTCATTACCAAATGACAGACAAAGTGTTTTTTTCTCGGCCACGTTTCCTGAAGTAATGAATGATTTAAGCCAAAAATATCAAAATAATCCCGAAAGAATCACGATCAAAGAAACTGAAAGTAATAAATTACAGATTGAACAATTTGTTTACTGGGCAGAAAAACCACAAAAAATGGAAACATTAATCCAGATTTTAAAAAAACATCCGTCAAAATGCACTTTGATTTTTTGCCGCACTAAATTAGCTGTTGATGAAATCGGTAAACGTTTAAAGCTTGAAAAAATGACCTGCGAAATTCTACATGCAGATTTAAAACAAAAAGACCGCGATGTGACAACATTGGCATTTAGAAACGGCAAATTACAGGTCCTTATAGCTACTGATGTCGCTGCACGTGGAATTGATATTGATATCTTACAACTGGTGATTAATTTTGACTTACCGCCAAGCACAGAAATTTATATCCACAGAATTGGCCGCACGGGTCGGGCGGGGCGAACAGGATGTGCGGTATCAATCGCTACCGAATATGAAACAGAATTAGTTGCACAAATAGAAGCTGCCACGGGTGTTATAATGATTCGTGAAAAGTTAGAATAAATTTAGGCGAATTTCTGATTGTTATAATAGATTCTACCTAAAACTAAGTTAGCAGCGATACGGCCAGATTTTAAAGCACCGTTAATAGATGGGTTCGCTAAATGGTCACCGCAGTATATAATATCATCGACGATTTCAGCATAAGTATTTAAAATATCAGAAGCTGGTAAAGCTTTCGCTACAAAAGTTTTTGTAACAAATTTAAAATCAGCGTCTTTAAAAATTTGGCTTAACTGAGATTGAATTTCTTCGGTTGTCGTTGTGCCACTATCTAAAACTGAGACACTAATAAGATCTTCGTTTGATCTTGAATAATTCGGATTCACCTGACTTAAGTTAACAACGTGATTGATTTTTAGATTTAACGTCTCAGGTATTAAAACTATCCATTTATGGGATAATGATTTTGTCGATTTTGAAACACTAAAATAGTACGTTGTCGCTGCATTGTATTTTCTGTCTGCAGATTGGGTATCAAAAGCGCAGACGACTTGTTCAGTTTCAATTTTTTCATATTGACCTGTAATAACTAATTTTGAATTCCAGGAAACAACATCTGTATTAAGTTTAACGTTATTTATAAAAGGTTTAGCTATTTTTTCAGGTAAACTTTGGATGCCGTACTCAGGCAAGGTCACACGACCTATTAGAAAATTTTTGAATAAAAATAAAAAATAATCTGAATCATAATTTAATTTTTTATCTAAAAATACTCCAGAGAAAAAAGGCCTTAGAAAATTCTTATTAAAGGGCTCACTAAAATTCAAACTTTCTAAAAGATCATGTGTGGTCTGTTTATGATTTTTTAAATAACTTCGAAATATTGACTGAAAAGTTAATTTGAATAATGAACTGTAATCTTTTAGGTGAATAGAACTGTTGCTTAAAGTTTCTAGAACTGCTGATAAATGACAAAACGGGTTGGCTAGTAAATTGAAATTTGTCCCGTCGTAAATCAGTGCGCCAGAATTAAATGTATGAAGTTTTAAGTCATCATCAAGATCCAAGTTTTTCAGTTCTTCGTATGAAGACAGAACAGTTTGAAAACCCTGGTCGACAATGTAGGTGTTGTTGTAAACGATCGATTGTAGACGCCCACCCACATGAGAATTCTTATCTAAAACTAGAATTTTTTTACCAGCTTTACTTAAGTTATGAGCACAGGATAAACCAGCTAAACCAGCCCCGATTATTACACAATCATATTTCATATAATTACATTTACATTAATTAGTGAACTTACCAAGTTATAGTCTTTTCGCCCTCAAAAGACATATAATGCATTGCCGCTTTAAGTCGAAAAATGACCAATAATTAAGATTTGGTAAGGACTTATTTTAGGTTTGATTTCAGGTCAAAATGTGACAATATCGACCAAACTTTCTTAACAAGGCGGGAAATTATCGAAACTCAAATACAAAATTTCGACGTTCTTCAAGTCACTGCACCTACGTCAATTGTTAACGAACCCCCATTTACAATTCCCCAGTACCAAAAAGAACTTAGAAAATATTTGCCTCAAGATATTCTCAAGCGAACACCTTGGAGACTTCTTTACGCTGTGGCTTACATCAGCTTAAACGTTGGGCTTGTCGCAGCTGTTTTAACGTTAGAACTTCCTTGGTTTGCGAAACTAATTGCTGGAATAATTATTGGTATAGCAAATACTGGATTAGGTTTTTTCGCTCACGAAGCCATGCACGGGGCTATTGTTAAAAATAAAACTTTTCAAGATGCGATTGGTTTTGTGGGCTTTGGTTTATTTTTTATTTCTCCGACGTACTGGAGATATTGGCACAATTATCTTCATCACGGGCATACTCAGTTATTAATTCAAGATCCTGATGCGTTCCCACCAATCGGAATCTATAAGCGCAGTAAATTTATGCGCTTTGTTTTTGAATTAAGCCCAGGTTCAGGGACGTTTATGAGTCGTTTTTATTTTTTCTACTGGTTTTGTTTTCAAGCTATTATTAACCAAGCAGTTATGCGTTTTGGAAATAAAATGTGGGAAAAAATGAATCACCAACGTGTAAGTGTCGAATTTGGTTTAATTGTTATTGGTATTAGCGGTTATTTATATTTGATCGGTTTTCAAAATATTTTATGGCTTGCGATTATTCCGTTTCTTGTCCAGAACTACGGTGCCATGAGCTACATATCAACGAATCATAATTTAAATCCGTTAACTCGAACTAACGACCCGTTAGATAATTCGCTAACTGTTACGAATCATCCGATTTTAGAATTTATTTATTTAAATTTTGGATATCACGTCGAACATCATATATTTCCAACAATGTCTTCGTATCACGCTAAAAAAGTTCATAAGTTACTAAAAGAAAAATATGCCGATCGTTATCACTATATGCCGAAGGGCGAAGCCCTAAGACGCCTTTACAGCACGCCAAGACTTTACAAGGGTTCAGATCAACTGATTCATCCTAAGACCTTGAAGACATACCCGACGTTGTAAGGGGTAGGTATGCAACTTACTTCGGATTTAATATCTTATCATCGCCAGTGTCGATCATACCTCCAGACGTAAA
>JANOOI010000094.1:0-6200 GCA_031421235.1 Bdellovibrio sp. | reverse complement strand
CAAATAAAACTTGAACACCAATGTTGGTCTGAATGAATTGATTACGCCCCCACGTTGATTTACAAAGCGGAAGTGCTTTCCAGATTTTATGCACAGGCATACCCACAGCATAGGCCAAATTGGCTGCGGCCATCAAGTTCACTAAATTATGCTGGCCGAAGATAGGAACTTCTGCAGAGCCTGCGATACTGCCTATTTGACCTGAAATTTTTAAACCTTTTGCATCTACTTCATCAATTTTAAAATACACATCGCAATCTTTATTTTTGCTGGAAAAACTAAGCATTCGTGAAGCATTAAATTTTTTAGAAACCGGATACATCATATCAAAAGTCAGATCTTGATCTTGATTGAAAATACGAATACAGTCCGGCCGCGAATCCATGTAAATTTCACTTTTTGCCGCAGCAATTTTTTGAATCGATCCGAAAAATTCAATATGTGCACGACCGACCATGGTACATACGACAACATCAGGATTAGCGATTTTAACAAGTTCTGAAATTTCACCAGCGTGATTCATTCCCATTTCCAGAATAGCGAATTCTGCATCTTGCGGAATTTGCAAAAGTGTCATTGGTACACCCCAATGATTGTTAAAACTGCCTTTATTAAAATGAGTTTTCTTATGTTCATTTAGAATCTGTGCCGTAAATTCTTTCGTGGTGGTTTTGCCGTTTGATCCCGTAATACCAATTATTTTTGTTTTCAGTGTCTGACGATAGCCATGAGAAAAATCTTGTAAAGCTTTTAAAGTGTCATCAACTAAAATGAAGCTCACTTTGTTTTTTAAGTTTTCAAATTTTGGATCCAATCGATGAACAATAAGTAATCCTGCACCTTGGTCAACTGCCGTATCCAAAAAGTCATGAGCATCAAAAAGATCTCCTTTTAAAGCAATAAATACTTTTTCGGTCAGATCAATTCGGGTATCAGTGCCCATTTCAGAAAAATCAGTTTGAATTTTTGAAAGGACTTTTCCGTTAGTCCATTTTGTAATTTGTTCTAATGTCCATTTTGGATTTGTCATATTACTCCAAATATTTTTTAGCGATTTCATAATCACTAAAATGATTTTTTTGATCACCAATAATTTGATAATCTTCGTGTCCTTTACCCGCAATCAAAATCACATCATCACCGCCAGCTAGTCTAATGGCTTTTTGAATGGCTTTTTCACGGTCGATTTCAAGTTCAAAATTTTTAAAATCGTTGGGCAAACCCTTTTTAATATCATTGATAATCGCTTGTGGGTCTTCTGTTCTAGGATTATCTGAAGTGATTATGGTCAGATCGCTGTATTTAGCTGCAATCGCTGCCATGAGTGGGCGTTTTGTTTTATCACGATCGCCACCGCAGCCAAAAACTGTAAATATTTTTGTTTTACTTTTTAGTTCGTTTTTAATTTTTTGAATTGAATTTAATGTGTTTTCTAAGGCATCGGGCGTATGAGCATAATCAATAAAAACCGTTTTAGTTGATGACGTTAAAACTTTTTGTAATCGCCCTGGAACACCGTTAAAACTTGCTAAGCCTTTTAATCCTTGTTCAAGGGTGATTCCACTGGTTAGTGCCGCTGCCAACGCTGCAACAACATTATAAATCGTGTGTGTACCTGTTAAAGGCAAGGTGACATTAACAGTCTCTAAAGGCGTTGTTAACGTAAACTGAGTTTCTGAAAAGTTCATTTTATTAATTTTAAATTTAAAATCTGAATCCCGTTGACCATAGGTCCAACAAATAACTGGTTCTGCTATTTTTAGTTTTCGGCCATAAGGATCGTCAATATTGACCACTGCAAATAATGGTCTTTTCAATGAAAACCACATTAGATCTGTAAACAATTTTTGTTTGGCATCGAAGTAATCATTCATTGTTTTGTGATAATCTAAATGATCATGAGTCAGATTTGTAAAAATCACTGTATTAAAGTGAACACTATCCACGCGTTTTTGATCAAGTGCATGCGATGAAACCTCAAGAGCTGCTGCAAAAGCTTGAGCTTTTACAAAATCTTCAAGTCGCCTTTGCAATGTCACAGGATCAGGAGTTGTCGTTTGTGAGGTCCAAGTTTTTTCACCTATGCGGTGATTAATTGTTCCCATCACCCCAGTTGAACGTTGGCACGATGCCAGTATGTGCTCTAACATATAGGTAATTGAAGTTTTCCCATTAGTACCGGTCACGCCAAAGCAAAAAAGTTTTTGTGATGGATAATCAAAATATCTTGCTGCTAATAAATCTAGCATGTCCCTGGAATTGCTGGTCTCTACAACTATTCCCGAAAATGTTTCGGGAATATCTTTTGTGTCTTCAACAACAAGGCAGATCGCCCCTTGCGAAACAGCCTGCGAGATAAACTGATGCCCGTCATTTTTTAATCCCCGAATCGCAATAAAAACACTGTTTGAAATGACTTCACGTGTATCAAAGAAAAGACCGGAGACATCTAAATCAATAATACTTTGATCCTTCGGTCCTTGCACCATAGGGTTATTTTCTAATTGGATAAATGATAATAGCTGCTGTAACTTCACGAGGCTCAGTCTAGAATGTTTTTGTGTTGATATCAACCAACAGAGCGCTATGATTTAATTTTAAGGATATAAAAACAGACTTATGAAAAGAATCGAATACTTTGACTACGCAATAAATCACAATAGCCCGCAGCAAAACTGGGTCATTTTATTTCATGGCTACGGCGCTGATGCCCATGACTTAGCTGGACTAAAAGATTTTATTCAAAGCACTAATCAAGTGAACCTTAGATTTCCGAACGGGGTTTTCGAAGTGCCTATCGGTCCAGGCTTGACCGGCCGCGCTTGGTGGCCACTAAAAATGTCGTCTCTTCCTGGTGACTGGAGCGATCATACCCCGGCAGAAATAAGTCAACTAGTTCCCGTTTTATTGAAAATGATTTCTGATTTAAATATTCCCTGGAAAAACATTATTCTAGGTGGATTTTCACAAGGGGCCATGCTGGCCACTGAATTATATTTACAAGCCCCCGAAACACCAGCTGGGTTAATCAGTTTATCAGGGTCATTAATCAGACAAAGTATTTGGACTGAAAAATTAAAATCAAAAGCCAATGAAAAAATATTTTTAGCTCATGGAGAGCAAGATCAAGTTTTACCTGCAGGTGGCACCCAAAAATTAATGAAATTATTAAAAGAAAATAATGTGAATTGTGATTGGGTCAGTTTTCAAGGCGGTCATGAAATTCCACCGAAAGTCATCCAAAGAATGAATTCGTACATCGCTGATCGTTTTGGGGAAAAGCAAACATGAGTATTGTTATCAAAACAACAAATCTAGGTCGTGAATATAAAACCTATCAAAAAAAAGAAGGCGTAGTTAATTCCATTAAAGGCTTTTGGAACAGAGAATATATTTCGAGGCAGGCTTTAAAAAATGTGAATTTAGAAATCGAAGGCGGTCAGATTGTTGGCCTTGTTGGCGCTAACGGCGCAGGGAAAACAACTCTTTTAAAAATTTTATCAGGATTGATTTATCCAACGCATGGATCGGCAGAAGTTTTAGGCTTTAATCCTTGGGAACGAGATACAGATTTTTTAAAGCAGATGAGTTTACTTTTAGGACAAAAAAATCAGTTATGGTGGGATATTTCTGCGCGTGATAGTTATTCATTGCTTACAAAAATTTATGATCTTGATGAAGTCAAAGCGAGGATCAGGGTTGATGAGTTAGCAGATCGTATGAACTGTCGACATGTTTTAGACACCCAATTGCGCAGGTTAAGTCTTGGTGAGCGTATGAAAATGGAAATCATTGGATCGCTGTTACACTCTCCAAAAGTCTTATTTCTAGATGAACCCACGATTGGTTTAGATATTGTTTCACAAGCGGCTATACGACTATTTTTAGAAGAATATGTTGTGCAGTATAAACCAGTCATCATCTTAACGTCACATTACATGGATGACATTGCCCAGCTGTCAGATCGTTTGTTACTGATTTCAAAAGGTGAACTGGTTTACGATGGCACTGTGGAATTATTTTCGAACACGACAGAAACCAGCAAGAAAATGATCTATCGTTATAAAAATGAAATAGAACAACGTGAAATTATTTTTCAAACTGCTGAGTTATCAGAAAAATTAAACGAAGTTGTTAAATTAGGTGAAGTTGTTGAGTTAAAAATTGAAGAGGTTGATTTTGAAGAAGTCATTCATCGCTTTTTGGCGAAGGAATCTCGCTTTTAGCGAATTAGCGATAGTTTCTAACTTAGAATATCGCTTTAATTTTTTTATTGATGCATTTATGCAGCCCATAATTTCTGTTGGAATCGAAGTTCTACTTTGGTTCGCTATTTTTAAAACAGCTAATACATTACAAATCGGTGGATTTACCCAAGAATATTATTTGGCCTATAGCGTGTGGGCCCCGTTTTTAGGGCGTATTGCTGTCAGTTGGATGTATGAATCGATGATGGTAGAAGAAGTCGCCAGTGGTTCGATTAATGTGGTCTTAACAAGGCCGATTAGTTTTTACGAGTATTATTTATCACAAATGATGGGTTATAAGCTAATAACGACTGCGTTGTCTTTACTGGTTCCACTGATTGCAAGTTACTATTTTAAATTACCGGTGATTTTTGATCGTATTCCGCTGGCACTATTATTGGTCATTTATTATTTATTTTTAGTCCATACACTGAGTTTTATTGTGGCTACTTTTGCTTTTTTTCTGACTCGTATAAGATCATTTACATTGGTTAAAAATTTGATTTTGTGGCTTTTAGCTGGTGAATTAATTCCGATTGATTTAATGCCATCATTTTTATCAAAAATATTATTGTGGCTGCCTTTTTCTGCAGGTGTTTATACGCCGGTTGCCTACATTACTGGTCGTGTTGATGCTAGTCTTATGCTACAAAGTTTTATTTCAGTCACAATATCACTTGTTGTTTTTTGTTTGTTTAGCCGTTGGTTTTGGAAAAAAGGCCTACGCGAATACACAGGGACTGGGGCCTAAATGTTTCAACAACTTAAAAAACATCTTGGTTTATATAAAGCCTTTTTCAAAGCTAGCTTAGTTGCTGATCTTGAATTTCGTCTTAACTTTGTATTATTAGTTTTTTCAGAATTTATCTGGTACGGCACGCAGTTTGTTTTGTATGAAGTGATTTATCTACACACAAGTCTTATTGGTGATTGGACACTATCACAAATGCGCGTCTTTGTGTTTTTAGCTTTGTTTGTCGATTCAATCTATATGATTTTGTGGGACCCTAATTTTTCTAAATTTAATGACGAAGTCCGAAAAGGCAGCTTAGATTTACTATTAACTAAACCGATCAATTCAATTTTTATGGTCAGTTCACAAAAAGTTTCTGTGTCACATATCCCTTGTCTATTAATCACAGGATTTGGGTTAGTCTGGGCATTAATGCAGATTCCAGATTTTAACTGGCTGAGAACTTTTTGGCTTATATTACTAATTCCTTCGGGCCTAAGTGTTATTTTTGTTGGAAGGTTGGCTTTAAATTCAACGGCCATTATTTTTGCACGAGCTGATTTTTTACAATACGTTTGGTATTCACTTTTTAGATTGGGTCTAAGACCCGATGCGATTTACAGCGGTGTTTTACGTTATATATTAATATTTGTGATGCCGTTCGCCATGGTGGCATCAATCCCTACCCGCTTTTTACTTGAGCCTTTAAACTGGGGCTTTGTGGCTTGGGCTGTGATTATGCCAGTACTGTTAATCACATTCATGAATTGGTATTGGAAGTTCTGCATGCGCTTTTATTCAAGTGCCAGTAGCTAATTCTGAATATAATAATCAATACTGACGTCGACTCTGATTTTAATTTTTCCAGGGCTTAGATCAGTTCCTGAATTCGCATCAGATGAAGCCATCATTGTTTTCATCATACCACGACTGTTGCCAGCCATTTCCTGACCAGATGATTCGTAGTTCGAATGAACTTGTTGATGTGCGATTTGATAAACGCCTTTGATTTTAACTTGCGCAGCTTTTGCTAAGTCTTCAGCCCGCAGTTTAGCAGATTTAACGGCTGCTGTGACAGCTTCGCTTTCAGCTTGGCCTTTTTTATCTGAATCCCACTGAATATTTGAAATAGTGATTCCCGTTTTGTCTGATTTATCACTACGACTGATTTGATCTAAAAAAGATCCGGCTTGATCAATATTTTTAAAAGTGATCATTAC
>JANOOI010000093.1:0-4662 GCA_031421235.1 Bdellovibrio sp. | reverse complement strand
AGACATCGGCGCCACACCCGTTTATGCTTCAATGATTTCAACTGGAATACCCGGAGTACTGCTCACACAAAAAGGTCAACGCATCCATCCGTCGAACGACAAGATAACCGTCGAAAGCATTCGCTATGAACTTTTTCCGGGACGAATTGTGGGTACAACAGGACTTTTTTATGGTCAGTGGGTTATCAGTTTGGATTCAACCAAGGCCATTAGACGTTATAAGCCTGTTATTCTTGAATCATCCGCACTTATTGATATGACTGATCCGGATAATGCAATCATCACGAACTGCTTTGGGTATAACGAAAATGCAGTCATCACACAAAGCTGTCCTGACGGTATGGCAGTCAATGGATACACAAGCGCAGGCACTATAAAATGTAAAAACAACCACCCACCCCGCTGCCCTGCGGGACAGCTTTATTCTGGAATGAATAACGATGGTAGTGTTCGATGTATCAACCAAGTTCAAGTGGGTTCATGTCCTAGTGGCCAGGTCATGATTGGAATAGACGATGATCTCACTCCGCAATGTAGGAATTTATAATGAAAAATTCAAAAGGATTCAGTCTTGTCGAAGTTTTAGTTACAATTGGTTTACTGGGTATTATTTCTGCTGGAATCACTTCAATGATTTTAAGTCAGAATAAACAAACCCGTGCACTAGCTGAAAATTTAGCTGCACAAGATCTGTATAAAAGTATGATTTCAGGTTTATCAAACAGTGAAGTTTGTAAATTTATTTTAAGTAAACACAGATATGATACTCAATCTGTTATGAACGGTAGGCCGTACAAAACTAATTTAGGCAATGAACCGATTTACATGAATATGTCGTCATCCGGCACTCCTGGAATGGAGCTTGTCAAAAAAGGCGATCAAGCCTCTGCTTACAGCAGTAGTTTATTTGTCAGTGGTATTTTTTATGAACTCACCAGTGGGACTGTATCTGGCAGCAAGGGCAGTTTTAAAGGTCGGTGGATTCTTGAATTTGACAGCACTAAAACAGTCCGCCCAATGAAACCGCTAAGCGTTTCTTCATTGATTACTTTGAATGTAACTAATTCAGGCGCTGCAGATATTATAAGTTGCATGAACGAAGCGGAAAGTTCATTTGCAACACAATCTTGTGACGATACAGAAGTGGTGACAGGTTATGATGAATTCGGTCAGGTCATTTGTAAACCCAATTATCCAAGCTGTCCTGCAGGACAAGCTTACAATGGTTCGGATGCTAGCGGAAATCCCATCTGTATTTTTCAAGTTATCGTTGGCGGCTGCCCGGCGAATTCGGTCATCAAATCCATTTCAGCTAATGCACCACCAGATTGCGTAACAACAACACCTGTCAATGCCCTTTGTGGCTCAGCTAATGGACAAACGCTTAACAGTGCGCCTACAAATAATTTATGTGCCGCAGGCAGTCCGACACAAGTTAACGGTACGGGTCCGTGGAGTTGGGCTTGCGCTGGGGTCAACGGCGGAGCAACTTCAAGTTGTTTAGCTTACGCTACACCTTTAACTTGCGGCTCATCAAACGGAACTACTTCCAACACAGCGCCAACTTCAAATTTATGTGGCACTGGTGCAACAGCATCTATCGTGAACGGATCAGGACCCTGGACATGGACATGCACAAGTACTTCAGGCAACACAATAAACTGTCGTACAGAAAAAACTCCAGAAGTTATTTTTGTGACTCAGGCCACGTACGGTGGAAACTGTCCTGGAGTTCCACAAGGCAATGTGACTGCGAATGTACGAGGTCGATGCAATGGCCTTAGATCATGTTCATTTATTGCAGGCAATGGAACGTTCGGCGACCCTTACGACGGATGCCGCAAAACATTTACTGTATCCTATACTTGTGGAGTTATTCCAAAATCACAAAGCTACGGTCCAAGAAAATATGAGGGTTATAGCGTTACGCTTTTTTGTAATTAAAAAGTGAAATATTTGGGTGAACTAAAAAGTTTTGTTTAGCTAGTTTTAACTAAATCCCCTGCAAACCATCTTGAACTTGAATCATTTCTTTACGTTCATTCATGATCCAAACATCGACATGGTCTTCATCAAATGGAATTATTGAAATAACTTCAAAACTATTTTCATCAGCTGTACATTTATTTCTACAAAATTTTTCATAATCTTAAAAATAAAAAAATGACATTTTTAGATTTACCGATTCCTGATCTTGATTTTGAATTCCCAGATAGCTTTGATAATTTAATGAAGGGTGTGATTGTACAGGCTGGGTAGACGTATCTAGATCTAGGGCTTTATTTGTCCTAAATCACCATAATAATGCTGTATTATTTTATGAGTTTCGTCGAATGCTGTAAAAATAAATTCAACTCGATCTTCGTTGTATTTATGAAAACTCAAAGTCATCGATTTATTACTACAGTTAATTTTCATATAATTTGTATTTTCACAAATTAATTCGGATGCTGACCGACCATGGTTTAATTCTAACGAAATCTGCTGGCCTTCATTTATCATTTTTGAACTGAATTTAAAATTTTGTTTTGCGTATACAACTGGGTCAGTCAGACTTGTGGCTCTTTTACTTCTGACATAAAAACGATCAATTTGAATTTCGATTTCAGATCTGCTATTGATATTTAAATTAATCACGGGCTCGCCGACAACACTTTGATTTCTTTCGAAATAGTCAGTATTTTGAACAGGGAAATAAACACTGTATCTACCTGTTGTGATGTCTGAATCGTGATCATTCACGCTGAAACGACCAAAGGCTTTCGATGTGTAGTTTCCACCTATTCGCTCTAGAAATTTTTCTCTAATATTTTGATCTAAGTATGAAGCAATACCCTTCGTTTTTTTAATTATAGTTCGTATTTTTTTATTTTCAGTTACCCGTGTATAATCATCAAGTCCATCAATAGACTGACCATTGATTCCTAAAATTCTGTAATCAGAGTTTGATGGATCAGCAATACCTTCATCAGGCATAAAAAAATCTTTTAAGTTATTCACTTCATCTAATTTTACTTCTTTTTTAAGACTGGCGTGAAGGCTTGATTCTAATCCACCATCACCGTGACCATTGCCACCGCCATCAGCGTGGCCGTTGCCGCCAACATCTGCATGACCGTTACCACCAGCTTCGATGGATTTGTTATTTTTAATAGATTGATCAAGACCTATTTTAGGTTTATTTAAAAAATTGATGATCTCAAAGGTCGGAATGAAAAAACTTTGCTGGATTCCCTGATCGCGAACCCATATGTTTACACCCACTAAGTTTAAATCCTGATCTATCACTGCTCCGCCACTCATACCGCGGTAAACTTTCAGATCATTGATTTTGATAACCAAAGGCAGATCACTAATATAAGTCTTATAAACTGATCTTCGGCTGTATCCGATATGTGGCCAACCCACAGGGCCCGTTTCTTGTACACCCAGTTGATACAACCCTGACTGTGTAAAATAAATGATCTCGTTATTAAAGCCTGTTGAAATTAATCCTTTTTGACTTTGTTGTGTTTCAACCATGGATAATGCTTTCACAGGTTCTAAACCGCTATGAGAACAATATGAAGATTTAAGGTCTTGGGGGATGCTTAATTCAGATAAATCCATAGCATTAGACGTTTTTAAGACGTCGACAGTATATGTTTGATCCTTATTTTTAACAGCTTTCCTTTGTAAGTTAAACGATGGAATACTGTGATAAGTTTCTGTAATTGAGACTTGTTTTGTGTCAGCACCGATACAATGTGCGTTGGTCACCAGCGAACATGTCGCTGAATTTGGTTTAAATAATGTTGCTGTGCAATTGATATTTTTAGCCGGATTATTCAATAAAAATATCTGAACTTGCGAATTTTGCTGAGCAAATACTGAAAAACCGATGATAGAACTCAAAAAAAAGAAAAATACTGATTTCAGTAAAATATTTTTCAAAAGAGTATTCGTTAATTTCATCATACTTTTTATAAAGCAATTCCAAAGCCAGCAGCAAAGTAAGCTATCTGTAAATAGGCTGCATTAGCTGTAAAAGTTCTGACATCTTAACACCTAAAATTGTCTGAGTTCTCAAAATGAGACACTGATCTCAAAACAAACACCTTTAAAAGCTATCTATCATTAATCAAGTTTTTTTTATGGCATTCGAATTGTAAGTTATTTGATTATGATAAAACTTTCAAATGCATCATTATTCAGCAAACTTAAACCTTATTTCGAGGCCGTCGATGCCTATTTGGTTCAAGATTCACAAAAAATAAATTCGTTTATGAATTCAGACTTACTTAATGCTATTGAAAAAAAGCTTATTGATACAAGACTACTGATCAGATCAAAAGAATGGGTTTCAGCATCAGAAATACTTAATTCAATTAATACAGAAGAAAGTTTTTATTTAGGTGAAAAATACTTCTTACTAGCAAATATTGCAGGTTTTAACGCCAACTGGGAAGATGCTATTGAATTTAACCAACTAGCTATTACAGCTTATTCAAAAAATAACTACAACAAGGGTTTATTCCTATCTTATTATAATTTAAGTGCTGATTATTCAGCCTTGGGTTTATTTAAATTATCTTTAAATTCATTAAAGACCGCTGAAGAACTGGCACAAACAACAACTCATAAAGTTCAGCTCTACCGTGCCCAGGCTTGGTCATTAATTTG